>MWBF01000055.1 GCA_002068935.1 Chloroflexi bacterium ADurb.Bin325 | reverse complement strand
GGCGCTGGCGGTGTTGGCCGCGGCCGCGCACTTCGTCCGGCCTGAAGCTGACGGCTCCGCGGGCGGCCGCGCGGCCGGCTGGCTCGGCATCGCGCTCGGCCTCCTGCTGATCAGCGGCAAGGACGCGTATACGGTCCTGCTGGCCGCGACCGCGGCGGCCCTGTGGTGGCCGGAGGCCGCGCGGCGCGCCTTTGCCGCGGCCAGGCGCGCTGCGCGCGGGCTGCTCACAGGGCTGGCGGCCGCGGCGCTGCTCGGCGCGACCTTCTTCTTCCTGTCGCCCGCCGCGTTTGCGTCCGCGGTCGGGCTGGCGGGGCAGTGGGCCGCGGGCCTGTGGTCTGTCCCGGGTGAGTATTCCGCGTGGGAGATCCTGCGACGGCTGCTGATCAGCGAGATCTTCCTGCTCGGCTTTGCCGCGGCGGGCCTGGTCTGGAGCATCCGCAACCGCGACCGGCTGGGCCAGTGGGCCGCGCTGGCCGCGGGGCTGGCGCTCCTTGTTGCAGTGCTGGGCCGGGCGCGCCATCCGCTGGATCTGACGCTCGTCGTGCTCGCGCTGACCCTGCTGGCGGGGCCCGCGGTCAGCCGGGTGCTGCGCAATGCATGGGCCTGGCGCGCGGAGACCGATCCCTGGCTGCTCGTGGCGCTCAGCCTGATCCTGCTCTTTGCCGCGGCCATCTGTCTGCCCGGCGTGTTCGACCCGCGCAACGCGGCGGACTGGCACGCGGTCTATGCGGGCATCGGCATCATGGCCGTGCTCGTCTCGATCGTCATCTGGGTCGCGTACGGCGTGTACGGAAGCTGGCGGGTCGTGGCGCGGGCCGCGCCGGTCGTCCCGCTGCTGGTCGGCCTGTTGTGGGGCGTCAGCCAGACCGTGTCGCTCAGCTTCGAGCAGGGCGCATGGCGACAGGCGGCCGCGCTACATGTGCTGCCCGCCACCGACACGCCCGATTTTATCGCCACGGTGCGCGACCAGGGCGCGCAGAAGGGCACGGGCGCGCGCGAGGTGACGATCGACGTCGCCTGGCCGGAGCTGGCGGGCGATCCCATGTTGCCCGTGCTGCGCTGGCAGCTGCGCGACTTTCCGAACGCGCGCTTCGCCGCGGCGCTGCCCGTCGATCCCGCGCCGCTGGTCATCACGCCCGTGGCGGACAACGCCCGGCTGGACCGGAGCTATCGCGGCCGCGAGTTTGCGCTGCTCCAGCGCTGGACGCCGGGCGGCCTGGGCGATTTCAACGCGCACCTCCGTTGGCTGCTTTTCCGCGAGGCCAAGAACCCGCCGGAGAAGCTCAACGTTTTGCTGTGGGTAGAACAGAAGTAACCGGAGCAGTGGTACATGCAGACCCTTGACACCCCCGTGAGCGAGACTCACGCCCCTTCGACTGCGCCCGCGGCGCGCGCGAGCTTCCTGGATCGGACACTGGTCCAGGCGCTCCGGCTCGACTGGGAGAAGCTGGCCTGGATCGCGCTCGTCATTATCGCGCTGCTGACGCGCGTCATCGGGCTGGGCGACCGGCCCATGAGCCACGACGAGAGCCTGCACGTGGTCTACTCGTTCCAGCTCTTCGACGGGCGGGGCTATCAGCATCAGCCGATGATGCATGGGCCGCTGAAGTTCGTGCTGAATCCGGTCATGTACTTCCTGTTCGGCGTCAACGATTGGAGCGCGCGCATCCTGGTCGCCCTGTTCGGCGTGGCGATGGTCGCGTTCGTCTGGATGTTGCGGCCCTGGCTGGGCCGGACGGGCGCGCTGCTCACCGCGCTCATGTACACCATCTCGCCCGCGCTGCTGTATCACAGCCGCTATATCCGCGACGAGGTCCTGCTGACCAGCCTGGCCGTGCTGCTCGTGGTGACGATGTTCCGCTATCTGGCGACGCGCAAGACGGGCTGGCTCATCGGCGTCGCGGTGAGCCTGGGCCTGGCCTTTCTGACGATGGAGGCGGCGTTCATCTTCGGCGGCATCTTCGGCATCTTCCTGGTGCTGGCCCTGGCCGCGCAGCTCTGGGCCGCGGCCTGGCCCGGCGGACAGACGGCCGCGGCCCGCCGCCAGGCGTTCCGCCTGCTGGTCGGCGTCAGCCTGCCGCTGCTCGCGGCCGGGCTGCTGCTCGCCATCTTCAAGCAGTTGGTCGCGGGGATCGCCCTGCTGGCGCTGGGCGGCGGGCTGGCCCTGCTGGCGGTCGGCCTTGCCATCGGCGTGTGGCGCTGGGGCCTGCGCCGCTTTGCGGAGCTGGATCTCGCCGTCCTGCTGCTGACGCTGGTCATGCCCTTCCTGTCCGCGGTCGTGCTCAAGGCGCTGGGCTGGCAGATCAGCCAGTTCAACAACCCGGGCCAGGTGACGCTGGAGCTGGTGTGGCAGGGCGGGCTGATCCTGGGCCTGTTGTTTATCCTCAGCGGCGTCATCGGCTACTTCTGGCTGCGCCAACGCTGGCTCATCGCCGCGGGCATCTTCTGGGTCATCGAGGTGCTCTTCTTCACGACCTTCCTGACCAACGGCCAGGGCATCGGCACCGGGCTGATCGGCTCGCTGGGCTACTGGATCGACCAGCAGGAGGTCATGCGCGGGGGCCAGCCGTGGTACTACTTCTACATGCTCGTCCCGCTGTACGAGTTCCTGCCGATGCTGCTGAGCCTGGCCGGGCTGGTCGCGTGGATCGCGGCGCGGCTGCGCCGTGCGCCGGCCGCGCCCGCCGCGGCCATGTCGGACGCCGGCGCGACCGCGGAGCCTCCGGCCGTCAGCGTGCAGGCGCTCTTCGAGGCGTTTCTCGTCTTCTGGCCCGCCGCGACGTGGGCCGTGTTCACCTGGGTGGGCGAGAAGATGCCGTGGCACACGGTCTACTTCGCGATGTCCATGGCGCCGCTCGGCGGCTGGTGGCTGGGCCGCATCATCGACCGCATCGACTGGCGCGGGGCTCGCCGGCGCAACATCTTCTGGCTGATGGCGCTCACGCCGCTCTTCCTGATCGCGCTGAAGGCCCTGCTGCCGCCCGCAGAGGAGCGGCCCTTTGCCGGCGTCAGCGTGAACCAGCTTAGCGCGACGGCGCAGTGGCTGCTGGCGCTCGTGGTCACGCTGGCGCTCATTTACTTCCTGTACGACCGGGTGACCGCGCTCGGCGTGCGCGAAAGCCTGCGCACGGTGGCGGTGTCGCTGGCCGCGCTGCTGCTCGTCCTGACGCTCGGCGTATCTTATCGCTTCAACTACATCAACTACGACTATCCCATCGAGCCGATGGTCTATGCGCACGCGACGCCTGACATCCGGCTGGCGATGGCGCAGATCGAGGAGATCTCGCGCAAGACGGTGGGCGATCACGCGATCCGCGTGGCCTATGACGACGAATCCACCTGGCCGCTGGAGTGGTATTTCCGCGATTATCCCAACAAGGTCTATTTCGGGGCCAGCCCCAGCCGCGACAGCATGGACTCGCCCATCGTGATCGTGGGCGATCCCAACACCCGCAAGGCGCGGCCCTATCTGGGCGACCGCTATTACGAGTTCAACTACCGGCTCATCTGGTGGCCGCGCGAGACCTACAAGGACATGACGCTCGAACGGCTCTGGCAGGGGGTGCGCGATCCGGCGCAGCGCAAGCTGTTCTGGGACGTGGTCATCCACCGGCGCTATACGACGCCGACCGCCACGTGGGATCCCATCAAGCGCTTCACCATGTTCGTGCGCAAGGATGTGGCCGCGCAGGTGTGGGACTGGGGCGCGCCCACCGTCGCCGCGGAGGGGCTGTCCGGCGAGCCGAGCATCTCCTACGAGAGCGGCCAGCGCACGATCGCGGCCAGCCAGCAGATCGGCCTCGGCGTGCCCGGTATGGCCCCCGGCCAGTTCAACTTCCCGCGCGCGGTCGCGGTGGACGGCGCGGGCCGCGTCTATGTGGCGGATTCGGGCAACAACCGGATCCAGGTGTTCGACGCCAACGGCGCCTTCCTCCGCGAGTGGGGCAGCACGTGCAAGCTCGACACCGGCGAGGGCTGCGTCAACGGCGGCCAGGGCCAGTTCAACGAGCCGTGGGGCATCGCGGTGGGCCAGGACGGCAGCGTCTACGTCTCGGATACGTGGAACCACCGGGTGCAGAAGTTCACGAACAGCGGCGAGTTCGTCACGACGTGGGGCGTGTTCGGTTCCACCGGCGGCGAGCTGGGGCAGGAGAGCATCTTCTACGGTCCGCGCGCGATCACGATCGGCCGCGACGGCAACGTCTACGTGATGGACACGGGCAACAAGCGCGTGCAGATGTTCAACCCGGACGGCGTCTTCATCACACAGTGGGGCGGCGGCGGGGTGGTGGACGGCCGGTTCGATGAGCCGGTCGGCCTGGGCCAGGACGCGAACGGCAACTGGTATGTGGCCGATACGTGGAACCGGCGCATCCAGAAGTTCAGCGAGAACTTCCAGTATATCGCGCAGTGGCCCATCAACGGCTGGGGCAGCCAATCGGTGGTCAACAAGCCCGCGCTGGCCGTGGACAGCGCGCGCGGGATCGTCTATGCGGTCGATCCGGAGAACTACCGGGTGCTCGCCTTCGGCCTGGACGGGACGTTCAAGGCGACCTGGGGCCTGTATGGGACGGACAGCACCTCGTTCGCCCTGCCGACGGGCATCGCGGTCGGGCCGGACGGCAAGGTGTATGTGGCCGACGGCGATGCGCACCGCATCCTGGTCTTCCCGCCGGTCGAATGACAGGGTGATTGCTCATTACTCGTTACTCGTTACTTGTTACCTGTTACTCGTTACTCGTTACTCGTTTCGTTTACGTAATGAGTAACGAGTAACGAGTAATGAGTAATGGTAATGGACGACGTTCGATGTTCGATGAGGTGACGCTGGAGGCGCTGGCCGAGCGGATCGGGGAGGAGTACTTTGCCCTGCGGCAGCGCGCCGAGGTGGATCACAGGCTGCGCGTCAAGGGTCGCGGCCGCAGCCGCTTTCATCTGGAGAATATCCGGGCGCTCTATGCGCTCCTCGATCGGCTTCTGCGGCTGACCGGGCTGCGTGAGGCCGGTCGCAGGAACGCGCTGGCCGTGCAGGTGCGCGAGCGGGTCGTGCGCCTGTCGCGCCTGCCGCGCAGCCTGGACGGGCTGCGCATCCTGCAGATCTCCGACCTTCATCTGGACGGCCAGCCCGGCATCGGCGCAAACGCGGCCGCCGCGCTCCGGGGCCAGCGGTTCGATGTCTGCGTCATCACCGGCGACTTCCGCTGGCGCGTGTCGGGCGACTTCCGCCAGATCGAGGGCGACATGCGCGCCCTCATGCCCGCGCTGGCCTGTCCCCTCGGCGTCTACGGCATCCTCGGCAACCACGATGTCCTCGAGATGGCGCCCTTCTTGCAACGGCTCGGCGTGCGGATGCTGCTGAACGAGGCGGTCGAGCTGGCGTTCGGCGGCGGGGGGCTGTGGCTGGTCGGGCTGGACGACCCGCACTACTACGGGCTGCACGACTTTCGGCGGGGCCTGGCGCGCGTCCCGCCGGGCGCGGCCTGCCTGCTGCTCGTCCATTCGCCGGAGGTGATCGCGGAGGCCAGCCGCCATCAGTTTCTCATGTATCTCACGGGCCACACGCACGCCGGGCAGATCTGTCTGCCCAACGGCCGGCCGCTGCTGGTCAACGCGCGCTGCGCGCGCAAGTACGCGGCCTATGCCTGGCAGCACGGCGCGATGGCCGGCTATACCTCGGCGGGCATCGGCGCATCGGGCGTGTTTGCGCGCTTCTTCTGCCCGCCGGAGGCCATGATCCACGAGCTGCGCGCCGGGCCGGCGGCAGAGTAAGGGCTGCTACTTGGCTTCAGCGGGCACTGCCGCTATACTAGGCGCAATCAGATTCTCGAACGCTTCCGTCGGCGGCACGATGGCGTGTCACCCGTTTTATCTTTGACCGAAGGGAGGCAGGACATTGAAACTCCAGGAGTTCCAGGCGAAGCGTATTTTCGGGCAGTATAAGATCCCCGTGCCCCAGGGCGAGGTGGCCGAGACCCCCGAGGAGGCGCGCGATATCGCCAAGCGCCTCGGCGGGCCGGTCGTGGTCAAGTCGCAGGTGCTGGTGGGCGGCCGCGGCAAGGCGGGCGGCATCAAGCTGGCGCGGACGCCTGACGAGGCGGAACAGGTTGCCGCGCGCATCCTCGGCATGGACATCAAGGGGCTGACCGTCAGGAAGGTGCTGATCGATCCGGCGGCCGACATCAAGACGGAGCTGTATCTGGGCATGGTGCTGGATCGGGCGCGGCGGCGCGTGGTCGTGATGGCCTCCAGCGCGGGCGGCATGGACATCGAAGAGGTGGCCGCGACGACCCCCGAAAAGATCATCACGGTGGCGGTCGACCCCTGCCTGGGCCTGCGCGAGTATCAGGCGCGCAACATCGGCGTCAACATCGGCCTCCCGCGCGAGCTGCTGGGCAAGTTCGCCCAGATCTGCCAGGGGCTGTACAACTGCTACATGGAGACGGACGCCAGCCTGGCGGAGATCAACCCGCTCGCCATCCTCGGCGACGGCGCGCTCATGGCGCTGGACGGGAAGATCGTGCTGGACGACAGCGCGCTCTTCCGCCACCCGGATCTGGCCGCGATGCGTGACGAGGACGAGGAGACGCCGGAGGAGCGCGAGGCGCGGCTCAACGGCCTGAGCTACGTCAAGCTCGACGGCCAGATCGGCTGCATGGTCAACGGCGCGGGGCTGGCGATGGCGACGATGGACATCATCAAGCTTTACGGCGGCGAGCCGGCGAACTTCCTGGATGTTGGCGGCGGCGCAAAGGCCGACAAGGTCGCGGCCGCGCTGCGCATCATCCTGTCGGACCCGAACGTCAAGGCGGTCATGTTCAACATCTTCGGCGGCATCACCCGCGGCGACGAGGTGGCGCACGGCATCCTCCAGGCGCTCGACGAAGTCAAGACGGATGTGCCGATGGTCGTGCGGCTGGTCGGGACGAACGCGGAGGAGGGCCGGGCCATCCTGGCCTCGGCCAAGATGGCGACGGCCGAGACGCTGGCCGAGGCGGCCGAGAAGGCCGTGGCCGCGGCGCGCGCGGAGGGGAGGGCGGCATGAGCATCCTGGTAGGCAAAGACACGCGGCTGCTCGTTCAGGGCATCACGGGGCGCGAGGGCTCGTTTCACACCGAGCAGATGATCGATTATGGGACGAACGTCGTCGCGGGCACGTCGCCGGGCAAGGGCGGCGGCTGGGCCGTGGGCAACGTCCCCGTGTTCGACACCGTCGCTGAGGCGGTCCAGGCCACGGGCGCAAACACCAGCATCATCTATGTGCCGGCGCGCGGCGCGCCGGACGCCATCCTGGAGGCCGCGGATGCGGGCGTCGACCTGATCATCTGCATCACCGAGGGCATCCCCGCGCTCGACATGCTCAGGGTGCGCGCCCATCTCGACGGCTCGAAATCCCGGCTCATCGGCCCGAACTGCCCCGGCCTGATCACGCCCGGCGAGGCGAAGGTCGGCATCATGCCCGGCTATATCCACACGCGCGGCAAGGTCGGCCTGGTCAGCCGGTCGGGCACGCTGACGTACGAGGTCGTCTATGCGCTGACCCTGCGCGGCATCGGCCAGTCCACCGCGGTCGGCATCGGCGGCGACCCGATCAACGGCACGAGCTTCGTGGATGTGCTCCGCATGTTCGAGCAGGACCCGGAGACGCGGCAGGTCGTGATGATCGGCGAGATCGGCGGCACGGACGAGGAGCAGGCGGCGGCGTTCATCGGCTCGCAGATGACCAAGCCGGTCACCGCGTTCATCGCCGGCCAGACGGCCCCGCCCGGCAAGCGCATGGGCCACGCCGGCGCGATCATCAGCGGCGGCAAGGGTACCGCGGCGGACAAGATCAGCGCGCTGCAAGCCGCCGGCGTGCGGGTGGCCCGCCATCCGGGCGAGATCGCGGAGATGGTGGGCGAACTGCTGTAGACGAGGCGACAGGACTTTGTTCGCGGATCGAATCCTGGCTTTTATTCACGGGCAGGGGCGGCCGGCCTGGCTCGTCGGCGGCTACGTGCGCGACCGGCTGCTCGGCCGGCCCAGCCACGACCTGGATCTGGTGGTCCCCGAGGGCGGGATCCGGCTGGCCCGCGACCTGGCGCGCGCGTTCGGCGGCGCATGGTTTGCGCTCGACGAGGAGCGCGACGTGGGCCGGGCCATCCTCTCCGGCGACGACGCGCCGCTCGAGGTGGATGTTGCGCGGCTGCGCCTGCCAGAGCTGGTGGACGACCTGGCGCTGCGCGACTTCACGGCCAACGCCATCGCCATGGATCTGGCCGCGGACGGCGGGCCGCGGATCATCGACCCGTTCGACGGGCAGGCCGACCTGGAGCGCAAGCTCCTGCGCGCGGTCACGGAGGGCGCGTTCCGCGATGACCCGCTGCGCATGCTGCGCGGGGTGCGCATGGTCGCGGAGCTGGGCTTCCGCCTGGAGGGCGCGACCTACAACCTCGTGCGCCGCGACGCCGGGCTCCTGCCGGCGGCGGCGAGCGAGCGGGTGCGCGACGAGATGATGCGCGTGTTGGCCGCGCCGGCCGCGTGGCAGCATCTCCGGCTGCTGGACGACCTGGCCCTCTTGCGCCACGTGCTGCCCGAATCCGCGAGCCAGATCGGCGTGGCGCAGAGCGCGCCGCACTATCAGGACGTGTTCGATCACACCCGCAGCGTGCTGCTGCACCTGCGCACGCTGTACACGCTGCTCTGGCCCGATATGGCGCCCGCGCCGCCCGCGGAGGAGGGGACCGTGCTGGCCCCCGCGGACCAGTGGGCCGAGGCCGCCGCGCTGCTGGCGCCGTACGCCGCGGAGCTGCGCGAGCACCTGTGCCTGCCGCTGGCGTCCGGCCACGTGCGTCGCGACCTGCTCGTGTGGGCCGCGGTCGCGCACGATTGGGGCAAGCCCGCGCGGCGCACGGTCACGCCCCAGGGCGACACGCATTTCTACGACCACGATCACTGGGGCGCGCTGCTGGCCGAGGCGCGGCTGCAAGCGTTGAAGTTTGCGGGCGACGAGGTCGCCTATGTCGCGCGGCTGGTGGACTATCACATGCGGCCGGGCCACCTGGCGCACGACTATCCCCCGTCGCGGCGGGCCATCTATCGCTTCTTCCGGGATGCGGAATCGACGGGGCCGGACTGCGTGCTGTTGAGCCTGGCCGATACGATGGCGACGCGGGCGACCGCGCCTGACCCGGAAGGCTGGCAGCGCCGGCTGGGCGCGTCGCGCATGTTGCTCGATGCGTACTTCCGCGAGCGCGCGGTCTGGGTCAGCCCGACCCCGCTGCTCAACGGCCGCCAGGTGATGGCCGAGCTGGGCCTGCCGCCCGGCCCACAGGTCGGCGCGCTCATCGCGGGGCTGCGCGAGGCCCAGGCCACGGGCGAGGTGCAGACCGCGGAGGAGGCCGCGCGCTGGCTCAGGCGGCAGATGGCCGCGCAGGCGGAGGAGTAGGGCGGTGGTCGTGGTGGAGGTCGCGGTCGCCAAGGCGTCGAAGTATGCGATGCGCGAGAGCGGCGATTCGGTGGAGGTCGTGGAGCGCCCGCGCGGCGGGCTGTCGATCGTCATGGTGGACGGCCAGCGCAGCGGCCGCAGCGCCAAGGCCATCAGCAACCTCGCGGTGCGCAAGGCCATCAGCCTGCTGGCCGAGGGCGTGCGCGATGGCGCGGTCGCGCGCGCGGCGCACGACTATCTGCGCACCGAGCGCGGCGGCCAGGTGTCCGCGGAGCTGACGTTGATCTCGATCGACCTGGAGACCAAGACCATCGTGGTCACGCGCAACAGCCAGTGTCCCGTGCTGGTCGCGGAGACGCCCGCGCCGGCCGCGCCGGCCTACACGTGGCGCGCGCTGGATGCGCCGGCGGAGGTCGTCGGCGTGCACAACCGCGCGCGGCCCGTGATCGCCGAATGGCCGCTGACGCCCGCGCAGACGCTGGTGGCCTTCACCGACGGCGTGCTCCATGCGGGCGAACGCCGCGGCCGGACGCTGGACGTCCGCGCGGTGCTCGAACAGCAGGCCGCCAGGCTGGCCGGGCCGGCGCAGGAGCTGGCGGACGCCCTGCTTGCCGAGGCGCTGGCCGCGGACGACGGCCGGCCCGGCGACGATACGACCGTGGTCGTCGTCCGCGTGGCGGATCGGCCAGACCTCGAGGGGCCGGAAGTGCGCCGCATGGCGGTGACGTTCCCCATAGGGTACCTGTAACAGATGTAGGCATCCCATGCGCCAGCCGACGCCTGACCCCGGAGCGCCGCCCGCGGCCCCGCTCATCGCCATCGTCGGCGTGTGCGCGGCCGGCAAGACGACGCTCGCCGCGGGCCTGCGCAGCCGGGGCTATCACGCGCGCGACATCTTGCAGGAGCACTCTTACGTCCCGGCCATGTGGCAGCGCATCACCCGGCCGGATGTGCTGGTCTATCTGGATGCCTCGCTCGCGGCCGTCCGTCAGCGCCGCCGCGACCCGGAGTTCCCCCGCGACCTGTACGAGCAGGAGCTTGCGCGCCTGCGCCATGCGCGCGAACACTGTCACCTGTACATCCACACGGATGCGCTGACGCCCGCCGAGGTGCTTGCGGCCGCGCTGGACGGGCTTGCCCGGCAGGGCGTCATGCCGGGCGGCCGGTAAAATCTGCCCGCATTTTTGACAGCCTCCCGTCCTGAGAGTATAATCGTTCTGTTTTGCCCCGCAAGACCATTGCGGGGTTCCTTACGCCCGCGAAGAGTCATCTGCGGATGCGGAGCGCGGACGCTCTCGCATTACCAGAACTGTGCGAGTCGATCTTATATCGGGGAGAAGCAAGCTCATGCGGAACCGCAACACACTTGTGTTGGCACTCATCATCCTGCTGGCCCTGGTGACGCTGTTCATTGTGCTGCCCATCGAGCACCCCAGGTGGGCCAGACAGCTCCTCTTCTGGCAGCCGGCGGAGACGCGCGACCTGAAGATCAAGCAGGGCCTCGACCTGCAGGGCGGCACGCAGGTGCTCCTGGAGGCCCGTCCTGCCGCCGGACAGACGATCACCGCGCAAGACATGCAGACAGCCAAGGTGATTGTCGGCAACCGCGTGAACGCGCTCGGCGTGACCGAACCGCTGGTCCAGGTGCAGGGCGAGAATCGCATCATCGTCGAGCTGCCCGGCATCGACAACCCTGAGCAGGCCGTGCAGACCCTCAAGAGCACCGGCCAGCTCGAATTTGTCGAGATCGGCTCGGCCAGCAACCCCGAATTTCCGAGCGTCACCCAGGGCGTCTATATCCGCACGACCAATAACGACGCCATGCCGACCGAGGAGGCCCTGGCCGGCGCGCCGTTCCCGTATCCCGACCACGTCTTCACCACGGTCATGACCGGCCGCGATCTGCGCACGGCCGGGGTGCAGCTCGACCAGTACGGCGCATCGACCATCGCGTTCGAGCTGACGGAGACGGGCGCGCGCATCTTCGGCGACTATACCGCGGCCCACGTCGGCGATATCCTGGCGATCGTGTTGGACAATCGGGTCCTCTCGAACCCGCGCATCAACAGCGCGATCCCTGACGGCCGGGGCGTCATCGAGGGCCAGTTCACGCCCGCGGAGGCGGAGAGCCTCGCCGTGCAGATGCGCTACGGCGCGCTGCCCATCCCGCTGGAGGTCGTCAACCGCCAGACCATCGGCGCGACATTGGGCGCCGACTCGGTGCGCAGCAGCATCGTCGCCGGCCTGATCGGCCTGATCACGGTCCTGCTCTTCATGACCGTCTACTATCGCCTGCCCGGCTTCCTGGCCGCGCTGGCGCTGATCCTCTACGCCGGCCTCAACCTGGCGCTCTATAAGCTGATCCCGGTGACGTTGACGCTGCCCGGCATCGCCGGCTTCCTGCTCTCGACCGGCATGGCGGTCGACGCCAACATCCTGATCTTCGAGCGCATGAAGGAGGAGCTGCGTTGGGGGCGGTCGCTGCGGCTGGCGGTCGAAGCCGGCTTCAGCCGGGCCTGGACTTCCATCCTCGACTCGAACCTGTCGACGTTGATCACCGTCCTGATCCTCGTCCTGTTTGGCCGCACCTTCGGCGCGCAGGCCGTGCTCGGCTTTGCGGTCAACCTGGGGATCGGCGTGCTGATCAGCATGTTCACGGCCATCACCGTAACCCGAACCCTGATGCGGGCCGTGTTCGACCGGCAGGCGGCCGAGGCGCTGCAAGAGAAGCACTGGCTGTTGGGCGTTTGAGGAGGAAGGGCGCATGTTTCATATCGTCGAAAAGCGCAGGTGGTATTTCCTGTTTTCTTCGCTGGTCATCATCATCGGGCTGGCCGCCCTGATCTACTCGACGGTCACGACCGGCTCGCCGTTCAAGCTGGCGATCGACTTCACCGGCGGCTCGCTGTGGCAACTGTCCTTCGACCAGCCCGTCCAGCCGGCGGAGCTGCGCCAGGTCTTTGTCGAGCAGGGCTTCAACGACCCGGCAGTCACGACGCTCGGCGAGGCCAACACGTTGCAGGTGCGCCTCCCGCCAGTGGATGAGGAGGAGAAGCCGGTGCTGCTCCAGGCCGTCGAGGCGCGGTTCGGCAACACGAAGGAGCTGCTGTTCAGCTCGGTCGGGCCGGCCATCGGCCGCGAGGTGACGCAGGCCGCGTTCGTCGCCATCCTGGCGGCCTCGGTCGCGATCCTCGGCTTCATGGTGTTTGCGTTCCGCAAGGTGCAGCACCCGATCCGCTACGGCACCGTGGCGATCCTGGCGATGTTCCACGACCTGGCGCTGACGCTGGGCGTCTTCAGCATCCTGAGCCTGCTGTTCGACTGGGAGGCCGATGCGCTGTTCCTGACCGCGCTCCTGACCGTCATCAGCTTCTCGATGCAGGACAAGATCGTGGTGTTCGACCGCATCCGCGAGAATTCGCCCAAGTATCGGGGCGAATCCTTCAGCGCGATCGCAAACCGCAGCATCATGGAGACCATCCACCGTTCGCTGGCGACGCAGCTCAACGCCATCTTCGTGATGGTGGCGATCCTGCTGTTCGGCGGCGCGACCATCAAGCAGTTCATGGCCGTCATGCTGATGGGCCTGGCGAGCGGCACCTACTCGTCGATCTTTATCGCGATCCCGCTCCTGGTGGGCTGGACCGAGCACGACCTGCTGGGCACGAAGGACGGCGAGACGTCCCCGGCCGCGGTCCAGACGGCGTAACCGGCGTCGCTCGACGAGACGCCCCCAACAAATGGGGGCGTCTTTGTTTCAGGCCCTGTCCTCGCGGCGGGAAAGGATTCGTTTGACAGATGACCCCTATCGGGCTATCATTTTGACGTTATGGCTTCAGTCTTTGGGATGACGCGGCGCGTTGTTCGTGGCTTGATGTTGCTGATCCTGGCTCTGGGCGTGTCGGCCTGTCTGCCGGGCGTGCGGGTGGTGCGTCCGGAGGAGGAGCTCTCCCCGCTGCCGCCGCCGACGGTTGCGCCGATGGCGCACAATGTGGCGATCATGGGCATCGACTTCGACCCGCCGCTCAGCGCCGACGCCGAGCTGCAGAACGGCGTGACGCTGCTGGTCGCGGTCGCAAACCAGGGGCTCAGCATGGAGCCTGTCGTCAACGTGACGGCGCGGCTGCTGGATCCCCTGCTCGCCGGGATCGGCGACGACTTGCAGCGCGAGACGGTCCTCCTGCGGGATCTCGCGCCGGCCGAGGTGCGCATCGTGCGCCTGGCGACGGTCAACGCGCTGCCCCGGCGCAACCACTATCAGCTTGTCATCGAGATTGCGCCGCTCGCCGGCGAAGAGGATCTGCGGGACAACGTCCAGACCTATGACGTGTTGATCGGTGAGGCGGATTGAACGGGGCCGCCTGATGCAAGAAAGGGGCGCTCTGCAGCGCCCCTTTCTTGTGCGGCCGAAATATGTCCGCCGGAGGCGGTCAATGGCTGCCGCAGCTTGCGCAGTGGCCGCCCGCGCAGGAGCCGCAGCTGCTCGAACTGCCGCCGGCGACCATGCGGCTGCCGCCGCCGTCGCGGGAGATGGCCGCAAAGACCGAGATGACCTTGCGCGCATTGGGCGCCGCGCAACGCGGACACGCGATCGGCGCATCGGCCTGGCTCATCGAGCGTATCGCCTCGAAGCGGTTGTCGCAGCTCGCACAGAGGTATTCGTAAACTGGCATGAGGACGTCCTTGGACAATGATTGGGCGGCAAGGCCCTTCGGCGGGGCCTTGCGCGGATTGCGGATGATGCACAACCGTCCCTATTTTAAGCTTTCCGCGCGCAGCCGTCAAGTGCGCGATCGAAAGATGTGGCGCGGCTCCCTGGCTGCCGTCTTCCTGCCCCTTGCGCTTCTGCTCTTCCTGGCCTGCACCGGCTTCGGCCCCCCTGTCCTGACCGACGGCGGCTATCCGCCCCTGCGGCTGGGGCCGGACGACATCGCGCGGCTGATGCTGACGAAGCGAGCCATCCAGCTTTCGGCCGCATCGGCCCTCCTCGTGGATCTGGACGCCGGACAGACGTTGTATGCGCTGCGACCGGACGAGCCGCGGCCGCCCGCCAGCACCGCCAAGCTGATGACCGCGCTCATCACTTTGCAGCGCGGCTCGCTCGACGCGACGGTCGTGGTCAGCGAGGCGGCCGCGGGCACGGAAGGCAGCCGGATGGGCCTCGTCGCGGGCGAGACGCTGACCGTGGCGGATCTGCTGCACGGCCTGCTCATCGCGTCCGGCAACGATGCGGCGGTCGCGCTGGCCG
>MWBF01000054.1 GCA_002068935.1 Chloroflexi bacterium ADurb.Bin325 | reverse complement strand
GGCGCGTCCGGTAGAGCGTCTCCTCCAGCATCCGCCGGTTCATGCTGACCGAGTCCGCGATCAGCCCGATCAGGCACACCTGGAAGCCGACGATGCTGAGCACCGCGGCCAGGATGAGCGACTGGACATGGCCGACGCCGTTGCCGCCGACGAAGTAGGCCAGGAAGCGCAGCCCCAGCGCCAGCCCGCCCGCGATTAGCAGTGCGCCGGTCGTCATGAACACCCGCAGCGGCCGATACATCGTGTAGAAGCGCAGGACGGTGATGGCTTGCAGCATGAGGAAGGACGGGACGTTGCGGATCAGCCGCGACTTGCGGGTCTGCGGGTTGGTGCGGATGGGCACGAACAGCACCGCCATCCGCCGCGCGCCCGCCTGGATGAGCGTCTCCAGCGTGTAGGTATACTCGCTGAGCACGTTCAGGTGCAGCGCGGCCTCCCGGCTGAAGGCGCGGAAGCCGCTGGTGGCGTCCGGGATGCGGATGCCGGCCGCGCGCTGCACCACCCAACTGCCGAACCGCTGCAGGATGCGCTTGAGGGGCGAGAACTGCGCCAGCGCGGCCACCCCGCGGTCGCCCACGACGATGTCGGCCCGGCGGCTCACGATCGGCTCGACCAGCCGCGCGATGTCCGCGCCGCAGTACTGGTTGTCCGCGTCCGTGTTGACGATCACGTCCGCGCCGGCCGCGACGGCCGTCTCCAGCCCCGTCTGGAATGCCGCGGCCAGCCCGCGGTTGCGGGTGTGGCTGACGATGTGATGGATGCCCAGGCCCCGCGCGACCTCGACGGTCCTGTCCCGGCTGCCGTCGTCGACGACCAGATACTCGATCACGTCGATCCCCGGCAGCGTGCGCGGCAGATCCGCCACGGTCAGCGGCAGGGTCGCCTCCTCGTTGTAACAGGGAATCTGGATGATGAGCTTCACGGCGGTCTCTCACCTGCGCCGCGGGTGTCGTGGGCGCTGTCCGCCGATTATAGCATAGGCCCGGCCGATGTTAGAATGGCGACCATGAGCACAGAACAGCCGCCCTTTCTGGTGCGCGTGCAGGGCGGGCCGGATGCGCCCGCGCTCGCGCTCGAATCGACCGTCATCTCGCACGGGTTGCCCTATCCGCAGAACCTCGAGACCGCGCTGCGGCTGGAGCGCCTGGCGCGGGAGGCCGGCGCGCAGCCCGCGACCATCGGCATCTTGCGCGGGCAGGTCGTCGTGGGGCTGAACCGCGGCGAGATCGAGCATCTGGCGACCGCGCCCGATGTGCGCAAGGTCAGCCGCCGCGACCTGCCGGTCGTCCGCGCGCGGGGGCTCGACGGCGCGACGACGGTCGCGACGACGGCCTGGGCCGCGCAGCGCGCCGGCATCCGCGTCTTTGCGACCGGCGGCATCGGCGGCGTCCACCGGGCCGGAGGCTGGAAGCCGGAAACTGGAAGCTGGAAGCTGGAAGTCGGAGGCTGGCTGTCCGCCGACATCTCGGCGGATCTGCCGGAGCTGGCGCAGACGCCCATCATCGTCGTGTGCGCGGGCGCAAAGGCGATCCTGGATCTGCCCGCGACGCTGGAATGGCTGGAGACCTACGGGGTGACGGTCGTGGGCTACGGCACGGAGCGCTTCCCCGCGTTCTACAACCGGGACAGCGGCCTGCCGGTCGATGTACGCGCGGACACGCCGGCCGAGGTGGCCGCGCTCTATCGCAGCCAGCGCGAGCTGGGGCTGGCCGCGGGCCTGCTGGTCACGGTCCCGGTGCCGGCGGAGGCCGAGCTGCCCGCTGACGAGATGGAGGCCGCGATCGGCCAGGCGCTGCACGAAGCCCAGCGCGCGGATGTCCGCGGCCGGGCCCTCACGCCGTTCCTGCTGGCGCGCGTCAGCGAGCTGACCGGCGCGGCAAGCCTGGCTGCAAACCTGGCCCTGCTGGAGAACAACGTCCGCGTGGGCGCGCAGATTGCCGCGGCGTTGGCGAATAAGAAATAAGTAACGAGTAACAAGTAATGAGTAACGAGTAGACTTACTGCTTACTCATTACTCATTACTCATTACTCGTTACTCATTACTCGTTACTGGTTGCTGATCACTCCGCTTCGCGGCGGACCGGCAGCTCGACCGCGATCGGCTCCGGCGGGCGGGCGACGAAGGTCAGTTGCAGCTTGCCCTCGGCGTCCTCCTCCGTGTCCACGACGACCGTGTCGCCGTCGCTGAACTCGCCGGCGAGCAGGCGTTTGGCGAGCGGGTTCTCGATATAGCGCTCCAGCGTCCGGCGGATCGGGCGGGCGCCGAACTGGGGATCGTACCCCTCCTGCGCCAGCCAGTCGCGCGCCGCCTCGGTCAGCTCGATCTTGATCTCGTGCTCGGCCAGCCGCCCCGCGACCTCGCGCATCTGTAGATCCACGATGTGGCGCACGTGCTCCTGCGTCAGGCTGTGGAACACGATGATCTCGTCCACCCGGTTGAGAAACTCGGGCCGGAAGGTGTGCTTCAGGTCGCGCTCGATGTTGGCGCGCAACTGGCGATCCTGCGCGGTCAGCTCGTCCTCGCGGATGAAGCCCAACGTGCCGCCCGACTTGACGAAGCCGGTGCCGATGTTGGAGGTCATCACGATGACCGTGTTGCGGAAATCGACCACGTGGCCCTGCCCGTCCGTCATCCGACCGTCCTCGAGGATCTGCAACAGCGAGTTCCAGACCTCGGGGTGGGCCTTCTCCACCTCGTCGAACAGGACGACCCGGTAGGGCCGCCGCCGCACCGCCTCGGTCAGTTGGCCGCCCTCGTCATACCCGACATAGCCGGGCGGCGCGCCGATGAGCCGGCTGACCGTGTGGCGCTCCTGGTATTCGCTCATGTCCACGCGCACCAGCGCATCCTCGTCGTCGAACAGGAACTCGGCCAGCGCCTTCGCCAGCTCGGTCTTGCCGACGCCGCTGGAGCCCAGGAAGATAAAGCTGCCGATGGGCCGCTTCGGGTTCTTGAGCCCGCTGCGCGCGCGACGCAGCGCATCCGCGACCGCGCGGATGGCCTCGTCCTGGCCGACCACGCGGCGGTGCAGCTCCTCCTCCATGCGCAGGAGCTTGGCCGTCTCGCCCTCCAACATCGTGTTCATCGGGATGCCTGTCCAACGGGCCACGACCGCGGCGATGTCTGAGGCTTCGACGATCTCGTCCAGGCCGGAGGACTGCTTCCAGGCCGTGTGCTCCACCTCGTACTGCGCGGCGACCTTCAGCCGCTCGCTCTTCAGCTCCGCGGCCCGCGGATACTCCTCGGCCTGATAGGCCCGATCCTCCTCCGCCTTGAGCTCGCCGAGCCGTTTCCTGGCCGCCTTCAGCGGCTCCGGCATGGTGAACAGCGCGACGCGCAGGCCCGCGCCCGCCTCATCCATCAGGTCGATGGCCTTGTCGGGCAGCCGCCGGTCGGTCACGTAGCGGTGCGAGAGCTTTGCGGCCGTCACGAGCGCCTCGTCGGTATAGACCACCTGATGATGCCGCTCGTAGCGGTCGCGCACCCCGCGCAGGATCTCGATGCTGTCCTCCACGGAGGGCT
Organism: Chloroflexi bacterium ADurb.Bin325; assembly: GCA_002068935.1. Taxonomy (GTDB): domain Bacteria; phylum Chloroflexota; class Anaerolineae; order CG2-30-64-16; family CG2-30-64-16; genus MWBF01. The sequence goes on along the minus strand of MWBF01000054.1, from coordinate 11,149 downwards.
CATCCACGTAGATGGGCGCAAAGCGGCGTTCCAGCGCGCTGTCCTTCTCGATGTGCTGGCGGTACTCGTCCAGCGTGGTCGCGCCGATGCAGCGCAGCTCCCCGCGCGCCAGGGCCGGCTTGAGCATGCTGCTCGCATCCATCGCGCCCTGGGCCGCGCCCGCGCCGACGACCGTGTGCAGCTCGTCGATGAACAGGATCACCTCGCCCTCGGCCTTCTGCACCTCCTCGATGGTGGCCTTCAGCCGCTCCTCGAACTCGCCGCGGAAGCGCGTCCCCGCGATCATCGCGCCCAGATCCAGGCTCATCAGCCGCTTGCCGACGAGGATCTCCGGCACGTCCTCCTGGACGATCTTCTGGGCCAGCCCCTCGACGATGGCCGTCTTGCCGACGCCCGCCTCGCCGATGAGGACAGGGTTGTTCTTGGTGCGCCGGCTGAGCACCTGGATGACGCGCAGGATCTCCGCATCGCGGCCGATCACCGGGTCCAGCCGGTCCTCGCGCGCGAGCGCGGTCAGGTCGCGCGCATATTTCTCCAGCGTGCGGTAGCGGCTCTCCGCCTGCGGCGAGCTGGCCTTCTGGCCACCGCGGCCCTCCTCGATGGCGCGCAGCACGGCCTCGCGGGTGACCCGCGCCTCGCGCAGGAGGGTGGCCGAGAAGCCGCCGCGCTCGTTGAGGACCCCCAACAGCAGATGTTCGGTCGAGATATACTCGTCTTGCAGCAGCCGCGCCTCCTCGGTCGCCTGGTCGATGACCCGCTTCAGCCGCGGGGTGATGAAGACCTGCGCGACGGCCTGGGGATACATCGTCGTATTAGCCGACCGCGGCGTGCGCTGGAGGTTGTCGGCGAGCCGCTCCTTCATGATATCGACCGGCGCGGCCAACTGGCCGAGCAGGTCCGAGACCAGGCCGTTCGGCTGTTCGAGCAGGGCCAGAAAGAGATGTTCCACATCGACCTGGCCGTGCCCGTTCCGCTGCATGATCTCGTAGGCCCGCATGGCTGCGTCCTGCGCGCGCTCGGTAAAGCGATCGAATCGCATAGTGCTCCCCTATATTAACCCGCAACCCGTAGCCGGCCCGGGGACGCCTGGTCGCGCCCCGCTCGTCGCACTACGGGTTGCATGAATGAACCGACCGAGTAAATGTCTGTTCGAAAAGCGCTGGGGCCGGTCTCTGACCGGGCCCCTGGCTCGGTCGGAGACCGGCCAGAGCAATTTCCGAATCGGTTCTAAAGTGCGTCTTTTTCGGGCTTACGGCTCTAATCTACCACGCAATTGTTAACGCCAGCATATGAAATGCGGCGCGCCGCGCAATTCTAACGAAATACATATACGGCGCCGCGGCCTCCGACCGGACCAAACCTGGCCGGAGGCCGCGGCCATAAGCCTAATAGCGCAGCACGGCCGCGATGCCGCCGACCTCGGTGAGCTGCGGGTTGCCTTCCAGCATGGACACCTTCAGCCCCAGGTCGACCGCCTGATGGACGGCCAGGTTGACCACATCCGCCGACGGCGCAAGCGCGCCCTGGCAGTAGGGACAGGCCTTCAGATCCTCGATCATGACCGCCTGGCAGTTCGTGCACTGCTGGCCAGGCCGGTGCAGCGCCGGATCGACCAGGAGCTGGTAGACGCGCCCCTGGTGCAGCGCGGTCAGAGTGTCGGCGAGGCCGATCACGCCCGCGCCGCCCTTGTGCGCGGCGGTGATGACCTGCGCCAGCAGGTCGAGCTCGGCCTGGATCTGGGCCTGCTGCGCCACCTCGAAGGCGCGATCCCAGGCGTCGCTGGGCGTGGAGGCCATGTCAAGGTTGATCTGGCCGATGACCTTATCCTGCAAGGCGCGCGGGAGCTGTTCCCGGAACTCGGCGATATTGCCGTCGCTGCCGGAGAGCACGACGCGCGTCACCTTCTGCTGCGTCAGATAGTTGTGCGCCCACTCCGCAGCCTCCTTCAGGTTGTGGCGCGCCTCCTGATCCTCATAGCGCTGGAGCTTCTGCGCGGCCCAGCCGCCCTGCTTGTGGCGCCTGACCTCCTCGCCCATCAGGCCGGCGGTGTCCTCCAGCGCGCCCAGGTGGTAGACGAAGACGCGCGCGCCCTCGCGATCCACCATGATGACGCCGAACCGGTCGTAGTTGTCCCACACGTCCATCAGGGGCTTGACCAGCGGGCGCCGTCCGACGAACACGGCGTTCTGAACGGGCACCAACAGCGCATAGCTGCGCCAGAACTTCGGCGTCTGGCAGCTAAAGCAGACCACTGCCTTGCCCTGCCGGTCGTACTCGTGCTCAAAGAAGCGTTCGATGCGTTCCACATCCGCCGGAGCCGCGCCCTGTTCGGCGCCCTCCGTCAACAGCTTGCGTAGCAGCAGCTTATACTCCTCCATGGAACGGCCATGCCTGTCGAGGTTCAGATACAGGCTCAACACGGGGGCTTCCTGGCTGGAGAATTCAGACAGCTCGCGGAGGTCTTGTTCTTGCATCATCAGTGACGCTCCTTCTTGGGTATAGATTGTTAAGATTTTCTGCCGGGCGTCGATCGTCCGGCAGGCCGGAGACGGGCGAGGTCAGGAATCCTTCTCGCCCGGCACAGCGACGCCGCGCAGCCTGGCCCACTCGCGCGCCAACTGCTGTTCGCGGTCGCTCAGGTTTTCGGGCAGCATGATGCGCACCTTGGCCAGCAGATCGCCCCGCTCGCCCGATTTGAGCCGGGGCATCCCCTGGCCCTTCAGGCGGAAAGTGCGCCCCGACTGCGTGCCGGCCGGGATGCGCAGGGCCACCGGCCCGGCCAGCGTCGGCACGCGCAGCTCCCCGCCGAGCAGCGCGGTGAACATGTCCACCGGCGTCTCGCAGTGCAGGTTGTCGCCCTCGCGATGAAAGACCGCGTGCGGCAGCACCTTAATGACGAGATAGATGTCGCCCGCGGTTCCACCGGGGCCGGTCGGCAGGCCCTCGCCGGCCATGCGGACGCGCGAGCCGGTCTTAACCCCCGCGGGGATCTTGACCTCGAGCCGTCGGCCGTCGAGCTCCATGACGCGCTGCGTGCCCCGGAACGCCTCCTCCAGGGTGATCTCGACCTCCTGCTCGATGTCGCGCGCGGGCGCGGGGGCCGCGCTGCTGGCCCAGCGCGTGCGGCCGCCGGCCTGCTGCTGCGCCATGCCGCCGAAGATGGCCTCGAAGAAGTCCGAGAAGCCGCCGCCGCCGAACAGGTCCTCGACGTTGGCGTATTCCACGCGCACCCCGCCGCCCGGCTGGCCGCGCGGCTGCGCGCCGCGGGCCTGGCCCGCCATCCACTGGCTCCAGTCGAAGCCGCCGGGCGCGCCGCCGGCCTGCTGCCAGCGCTGGTAGTTCTGGCCCAGCTCGTCGTATTTGCGCCGCTTTTCGGGGTCGCTCAGCACCTCGTTGGCCTCGTTGATCTCCTTAAAGCGCGCTTCGGCGGCCTTATCGCCCGGTTTCATGTCAGGATGAAACTCGCGCGCCAGCCGCCGGTAGGCCTTCTTGATCGCTTTTTCGTCCGCGTTCCGATCGACACCCAGAATCTTGTAATAGTCCTTATATTCCATGCCTGGCTCCTACACGGGCCACTGTGGCTAAGATGTCTGCTTGCAGTATAGCCTTTCGAGGGGGCGGTGTCAAGGGATTTGGCGCGGCCAGCCGTCTGCCGCCTGGCAGTTGAAACTGCGGCTACAGGGTTGCTGCGCAACCCGGCGAAACCGGCCTGCGCCGGTTATTGCCCAGTCTGCGCAGGCAGACTTTGTAACGGTAGCCGCAACTCAGTTGCCAGGCAGGTTGACCCTCCAGCGCGGCGCAGGGATGCAAAACGCCAGGCGCTCGTCTGCCGTCGCGACGGACGCCTGGCGTCTGGAATCGGAATGCCGCCGGCCCCTTACGGGATCTTGATGACCTGGCCGGGGTAGATGCGATCCGGGTTGGTGATGTTGTTGGCGGCTTGCAGCGCCTTCAACGTCACGCCGAAGCGCCGGGCCACCGAGAGCAGGGTGTCGCCGCTCTGGATGACATAGGTGCGCGCGCCGCTCTGGGTGGTGGTCGTGGTTGCGCCGGTCGAGCCGGTCGAGCCGGCCGCCGGCACCGTGAGCTTCTGGCCCACGACGATGCGGTCGGGATTGGCGATATTGTTCAGGCGCATCAGCTCGGCGACGGTCGTGTTGAAGCGCCGGGCGATGTTGCCCAGGGTATCGCCGCTCTGCACCACGTAGACGCTCGGCCCGCTGGCCGAGGCCGCGCCCGTGCTCGCGCCGGAGGCAGCCGCGCCCTGGCTGGATGCAGCCGCGCCGCCCGCGGGCGCAGCGCCCGGGATCTTGAGCACCTGGGCGAGGACGAGCTTGTTCGGGTCTTCCAGCGAGTTCAGCTTGATGATCTCGTCCTGGGTGACGTTGAACTTGGCCGCGATCGAGGCCAGGGTGTCCCCGGCTACGACGGTGTATTCGAAGGAACCGGCGGGCGCGCCGGGCGCGACCGATTCGGGCGCAGGGGCGGTCGGCGTCGCGGCTGCGGCCGGGGCGGTCGTGGGCTGCTCGCTCTGGGGCGCCGCGGCCGGCACGCTCACGCGCGTCTCGGCGCTGGGCGGCGTGGCGGTGGCCACCAGGGTACCCTTTGCCTCGGCGGGCGTCGCCTGCGGCGTCTCGACGGGCCGGTCGCGCTGGCAGGCCGTCAGGCCCAACAGGACGAGCAAAACGATCAGCGGCAGGAACCGTTTTTTCATGGCATCGCTCCGATCATGGAGGGGTAATCAGCCGTGAACGCACGAACGTTCATCCTCGAGTGACGCAATCATACCACGCGCCGCGGCCAGCGTCAATCTCCCATGAATGCTATTTGCGATTGCTGGCCGCGCCTACTGGATGACGCCCAGATCGCGGCCCACCTGCGCAAAGATGGCCAGCCCCTGGTCGAGGTCGGCCTGCGTATGCGCGGCGGTGTTCATCACGCGGATGCGGGCCAGCCCGCGCGGCACGGTGGGGAAGCCAAGCGCCATCGCAAAGACGCCCGCTTCGAACAATCGGCGACTGAACTCCTTGGCCAGCCCCGCATCGCCCAGCATCACCGGCACGATCGGCGTCTCGGAGCGGCCCGTGTCGAACCCCAACTGCTGCATCCCGGCCTTGAAGTAGCGCGCGTTCTCCCACAGCCGCGCCACCAGCGCCTCCGACTCCTCCAACAGATCCACGGCCGCAAGGCAGGCGGCGGTGTCCGCGGGGGTGACCGCGCTGGAGAAGAGGAAGGGCCGCGCCTTCTGGCGAAGGTAGTCCACGATGGCCCGCTTGCCGGCGATGACGCCGCCGACGACGCCGAACGCCTTGCTGAGCGTGCCGATCTCCAGGTCGAAGACGCCGTGCAGGCCGAAGTGATCCACGATGCCGCGGCCGCCGCGGCCCAGCACGCCCTCGCCGTGCGCGTCATCCACCATCGTCAGCACGCCGTACTGCTCCGCCACCGCGCTCAGCTTATCGAGCGGCGCGATATCGCCGTCCATGCTGAACACGCCGTCGGTGATGAGCAGCCCGCGGCGATAGTTGGGCAGGTGCTCACGGATCTTGGCCTCGGCGTCCGCCACGTCGCAGTGCTCGTAGACGACGATCTTTGCGCCGCTCAGCCGCGCGCCGTCGATGATGCTGGCGTGGTTGAGCCGGTCGGAGAAGATGACGTCCTCCTTGCCGACCAGCGGCCCGATGGCGGCCTGGTTGGCGAGGAAGCCGCTCTGTAGATAGAGCGCATCCTCGACATGCTTGAACTCGGCCAGCCGGCGTTCCAGCTCGACGTGGAGCGCCTGGGTGCCCGCGATGCTGCGCACCGCGGCCGGGCCCACGCCCCACTGCTCGACCGCCGCGATCGCCGCGGCCTTGAGCCGCGGGTGGTTGGCGAGCCCGAGATAGTTGTTCGTGCAGAAGTTGAGCACGCGGCGGCCATCCACCACCATCCACGCGTCCGCGGGCGAGTCCATCGTGCGCAGGGTGATGAGCAGGTTGCTCTCGCGCAGAGCCGCCATGTCCGCGCGGATGAAGTCGAGTTTGTCGTTGGACATAGGGTGTCTCCAGTTGAAAAACAACAGATAGGTTCGAGCGAAGACCGGCCTATTACGCGCGCCGGTTCTTCTATCGGACTTCGATTTGCAGAGACATATCGGTCTCCACTTCGCTCAATCGCTGGTTATAAGTTGATACGATGTCTTTGAGGACGCTGTAAAAGTCCCGCTGTTCGCCGGTAGCCATTTCGATGATATTCAAGGCTACGAAGTCCTCGATGGAAATGATCGTAATGCTGTCCTCTCCATTCTGCACTTGGGCCAAAACCACGGCCTGATTTTGCTTGCTTCTCGGTATCAGCAAGATCGGGTGATAGCCGGCCCGTGCATTGGACAGGCACTTCTCTATCACCCTCTGTCCCGGCGCCCCAGTAACGTGATAAATTGTGCGTTGAACCTCAAAATCGCCGCTTCTATCCGTCTGAACATCGGCGGCGTGGGCCGGATGGTTGGAGATGGTTGTCTGCGGGTAACGTCGGGCAAGTTTCGCGCCGACAAGGTGTTGCTCGACAATGCCGCCCGATTGTCCTTTAGCGTTTTCAAGGATCAGATGGATCCAGGCGGCCGGGGAGAGGGATCGATCAATCTCGAGCTTCAGGCTTTGCCGGTTCAACCACTCCTTGGCGTTTTTGACCAGCGGATCAATCAAAGCCACGAGGAGGGCGTCCCGATATTCCGGGGAAAGCGTACAAAGCCGACCGCCCCATTCAAGCATATCGAGCAACCGTTGCCCGTCCTGATGAGCTTGCCGGGTGGTCGCCTCCTTAAGATAACGTTCGCTGATCCCGTACCGTTTCAGTATCGTCGACAGCGCCGCTCGCGATCCCTTGATCTCTCCTCCGGCTGAAATAACGTCTTCACGGGAAACCGGGCATTTTTGTCTGAGATGATCCAGGACAACGATGCCGATGGCGATAGTATTTCGAGAGAGCCTGTTTCTGCGAACACAGAAACTCAACCATGTGTCCAGCAATTGCAGGGATTGGCTCCGAATCTCTTCGGCGTCGGCGCTCATGGGGCTATTGCTCCTTTGCTAACATCCTGCGAATCTCGGCGCGAATTTTCTTCCGCGAACTCTCTTCCTTGAACTCATGCTCCCAGATGGTCAAGACTTGCCAGCCGTTTTCCTCAAGGATTTGCCGATTGCGGCGGTCCCGTTCAGCGTTTCTGGCTATCTTGAGCCTCCAATACTCACTATTGGTCTTGGGAAGTTTTCGCAGACACTGTGGGCAACTGTGCCAGAAGCAACCGTGGACAAAAATAGCGACCCGTTCGTCTTCGAATACTACATCCGGCTTCCCCTGCACTGTATCGACGTTTTTCCGCCAGCCTTGCAGCCGCATCCCTGAGAGCATGGCGAAAAGTTTCCGCTCCAAGCCTGTCCCCTTGCTCACCACCGCCCTCATGGTCTTGCGACGATCTTCGGGCGAGAGGTTATCAGGCATATTCCAACTCTTGGGCTATCGGATTGAGAACGTGTTGTCCGATCCAGGCAATGGCGGGCACACAGACAGCATCTCCGAAACCTGTGAGCGCTTGCACGTCGTTGACCGTGATCGGATAAGAGTCAGGGACGCCCTGCAACCTGGCGTACTCTCTGGGCGTCATCGTTCGCATCTTGATATTGCCCTTGCTGATTTTGATCAGGAACTGTTTCCCGCTTCCTCCCACCGCGGTCCGCAGGCAGCCGGATAGATCATCATCGCGAACTTCAGCCCGTTGGAAGCCGTTCCGTCTGCGCCGGTAAAAGGTTCGATAGGCAACCTCGTCCTGCTCACACAACTCTACGACCCGATCGTAATGGGTTTTGTTCATCATCCTCAGATGGCGATCAACTTCATCCTGACTCCACCAACGCCTGTCATCGTCGGGGAACTGCTCGACGATTTCCGATAGCCCGTTCCGTTTCAGGGGCGGCGGCGCCGGGATTTCCAGATAAATCCACTTGAGGTCCGTATTGATAAGCAAACTCTTTCGCATGGCATCAGAAAGCAGCGATTGAGGTCGGCACAACATTTGCTCAAGACTCGCTGTCGACGAGGCACCTTTGACGCCTATCAGAAAGACGCGCAGACGGCTCTGCGCGGTAAAGCGCAGAGCGTCAAGGGTGAAGATATCACAGGAATACCCCAGATCGTTGAGCGCCTGAACAGTAAGGCGAAAATCTGCCCCGTTGTTGGAATAAAGCCACCCTGGAACGTTCTCCACCATCACTATGGGAGGAGCCTTCTCCGCCTGAGCCTTCAGGATCCTGGTGAATCCCCAAAAGGCGCTTGAGTGCTTGCCGTCGCTGATCCCATTCATATTGCCAGCCAGAGACAAGTCAATGCAGGGGAAGGAGCAGGTGGCTAACATTGCCGGCGGTATGGCAGCAGGATCGAGCTCGAAGACATCACGGATGACGTAATGATCGTGTCTTTCAGGAAAGAAGGCTTTGTACATTTCAGCCTTCTTGTCCGAGATATCATTGGCAAACACGATCCGCCAGCCCGCCATTTCGAGGCCGAGCCGCACCAGGCCGATCCCGGCAAAGTACTCCGCAACGGTGAACGGGATTGCCAAATGGAGCGCTCCTTGGAAGTGAGTGTACATACGCTGAGAATTATACCCCGGAAGGCTCCTTTATCTGAAACTTATCCGCCGCTCCTGACTCTAGGCTTCACCCAGGAGAGGCGCGTTCCGAAGGCGTTGTTACCGGCGCCTGCCGCGTACGCGCCTACCCCGCCAGCCGCGGGGTCAGCTTCGCCAGCATGTCCGCGACCATCCCGTCCAGATCGTACTCCGGCTGCCAGCCCCACTCCATGCGCGCGGCGGAGTCGTCGATGGTCTGCGGCCACGAGTCCGCGATCTGCTGGCGAAAGTCGGGCCGATACTCGCAGACGAAGTCGGGGATGTGGCGGGCAATCGCCGCGGCCAGCTCGCCGGCGGAGAAGCTCAACGAGGCCAGGTTGTACTCCGCCGCGTGGATCAGCCTCTCCGCGTCCGCCTCCATCAGCATCAGCGTCGCGCGGATGCAGTCGGGCATGTAGATCATCGGCAGCACCGTATCGGCCCGCACGAAACAGGTGTAGCGGCGATGGCGGATGGCCTCGTAGAAGATCTCGACCGCATAGTCGGTCGTGCCGCCGCCGGGCAGCGTCTCGCTGCTGATGACACCCGGATAGCGGATGCCGCGCACGTCCAGCCCGTAGCGCCGGTGATAATATGCGCCGAGCATCTCGCCCGCGACCTTGGTGACGCCGTACATCGTCGTGGGCCGCAGCACCGTCTCCTGGGGCGTGTCGACCTTCGGCGTCTCCGGGCCGAACGCGGCGATGGAGCTGGGGTTATAGATGCGTCGGACGCCCAGCTCGCGCGCCACCTCGAGGACGTTGTACAGCCCGCCGATGTTGACGTTCCAGGCCAGCCGCGGCTTCTCCTCGCCCGTCGCGGAGAGGATGGCCGCCATGTGGTAGATGGTGTCGATGTCGCAGCGCCGGACCAGCTCCGCCAGCGCATCGGCCTGGGTCACGTCCAGCCGCGCGGTGGGGCCGGCCTCGCGGATGGCCGCGGGCAGGGGCTGGATATCGGTCGCGACGACGTTGGCGTCGCCGTAGCGGCTGCGCAGCGCGGTCACGAGCTCGGTCCCGATCTGCCCGCCCGCGCCGGTCACCAGGATGCGTTTCGTCGTCATCGCTCGCCTCCTTGCGCGAGGGCGGCCGGCGCGGGGAGAAAGCTCTCGCGCGGCGGCGCGGCCGGCACGTAGACCAGCCCGCACACATCCAGCTCCGCGTCATCGAGCGTGCGCTCCGCGCGGGCAAAGCCGTCGCGGCACGCGCGCTCCTCCGCTTCGATGGCCGCGCGCCGCCCGAACCGCAGGCTGACCGGCAGCCCCAGCGCCTTGCTCCAGTAGCGGCCGCGGGCCGTGCCCGTCGCCGGGTCGAGCACGATATCGGGCGCGTCGGCGTCGCGCAGCAACGGATAGAGCTCGGCCAGCAACGCGTTGAGGAAGTCGGCCAGGCGGCGGTCCGCGCGCGGGGCCGGCGTATCGGGCGCGACGACCTGCAACACGCGGGCCAGCCAGGGGAAGATCTCCTGCTCCCCGCGCAGCAGCTCCACCGCGGACTCATAGCGGCTGCGATAGCGCAGGCGGGCCTGCGCCACGCCGCTGTGCACCAGCCGGGCAACCTTGTCCGGGTTCCACGCATCCTTGAGCACGAAGTCGAGCACCTGCCACTCCCTGAGCGCGGTGATGGCCGTGCTGACATCCGCGTGGCCGGTCGCAATCACGACCGCGGTGCCCTCGTCCAGCTCGCTGATCTTGCGGGCCAGCTTCTTGCCCTCCAGCTCCCGCGCCTCTTCGCGCAGCCGCAGATCCACGAAGGCGAGGTGGAAGTGTCGCCGGTCGAGGAGCGCGTCGGCCTCGGCGTAGCTGCTGGCGACGGTCAGGCTGCGGCCCGCGGCCGAGCCGTCCGCCTCGACGCCTTCGATACACTCGCGCAGGAGCTCCTGCCACGAGGGGTCGTCATCGACGACGAGAATCCGATCCTGGAGCATAAGTGTCCCTTTCTTTTCGATCCCCATGCCCGCGCAAGGGCGCAGAGCACGCCCAAAACCTTGCGGATTTTGTGTCTCCGCGCGAGCCTCACCCCGCGCGCAGGCGGATCGTAAAGCGCGTGCCCGCGGCGGGGCGGCTGTCCACGTCGATCGTGCCGCCGAAGCTCTCCACCTGGCCGCGCGTCCACCACAGGCCGAGGCCGTGCGCCGGCGCATACCGGTCCGCGGTTGTCGTCTCGCCCGTCTCGAACAGGGTCGGCAGACGCCACGGCTCGATGCCCGCGCCGGTGTCCAGGATGACATGGTCGTAACGTGGCGCCACCGTGTCGATGACCTCGAGCAGCTGGTCGCGCACCTCGGGCGTCATGCGCGAGTACTCGACCATGCCGGAGCCGGCCAGCAGCACGTGGAAGCCGCCGGGCGCCGGCAGCACGGCCTCGGGCAGCGAGGCCTTGCCGGTGAACACGTCGTGCAGCGTGATCTTGGGGTACAGGTTCAGCACCACGTCCAGGTTGGCCAGTCCCAGGTCGGCGTCGAGCACCAGCACGCGGCGGCCGGCTCGGGCCAGCGCGGCGGCCA
>MWBF01000053.1 GCA_002068935.1 Chloroflexi bacterium ADurb.Bin325 | reverse complement strand
TCTTGTTGCACGGCCATCGCCGCCTCTGGCCTCCTCCTCAGCCGTGTGAGCATGGGCATGGGGTGGGAATGCCCCGGTATCTGCTCACCCCTCGACGCGCGCGGAGGCCGGCCAGAGCGGGTTTGCTAAGAGATGCTGAACGGTTCAGCCGACCAGGCTTTTCGCCAGACGGGTCGCGGAGCTTGCATCCGGGCTGTAGCCGTCCGCGCCGATCTGCTTGGCGAAGCTGTCGGTCACCGGCGCGCCGCCGATCATGACCTTGACCTTGTCGCGGACGCCAGCCTCCTCCAGGGCTGCGATGGTGCCCTTCATGCTCGGCATGGTGGTCGTCAGCAGGGCCGACATCGCGATGACGTTGGGCTGATGCTCGATCACGGCCTTGACGAACTTCTCCGGCGAGACGTCGGTGCCGAGGTCGACGATCTCGAAGCCCGCGCCTTCCAGCATCATGCCGACCAGGTTCTTGCCGATGTCGTGGAGATCGCCCTTCACCGTCCCGATGACGACCTTGCCGATGGAGGTGGTGCCGGCCTCCGCAAGGTGCGGCTTGAGGAGCGTAAGGCCGCCCTGCATGGCGCGTGCAGCAACCAGCATTTCCGGCACGAAATACTCATTCTCCTCAAACAAACGACCGACCTCAGCCATGGCGCCAATCAGGCCATCCTTGAGGATCTGATCTGCCGAAAGGCCCTCGTTGAGCGCGGCTTCCACGCCAGCCTTGGCAGCCGGCGCGTTGCCGTCCAGTACCGCGTTGTAGATGGTTTCGATGGTGGACATATGGGTGTACTCCTGGTGTGTTTGAAGATGAGATCTGGGCTTTCTGGTTGGCTGTGAGACCAGCATAACACAAGCTGGGATGTTATACGTAACTCTGCCTACCTTATCCCATTCGCTGGCGAATGTCAAGATTGCTTCGCGCGCTTCATGGGGTCATTTGCCGGGTCATTTCGGCCCTCGATCAGGCGGCCGCGACCGTCGTAAACGACAGCGGCGGCAGGACGAGGGTGTACCTGTGATCGACGATCGGCCCGCCGGCGAGCTGCGCCGGTACGATGCGCTCCGGCTGCTCGAAGGTGTTCTCCGCCTTGACATCCGTCCCCGCGATCTGGTGGATGGCCGTGACCCGCGCGGGCGCGGCGTCCTGCCACACCAGCTCGGTCGCGACGCTCTCGGTCTGGCTGCGGTTGACGATGAAGACGGACTGTTTGCCGGTCTCCGGGTCGTGGCTGGCCGCCACATCGAGCAGCGGCATCGCGCCGAACTGCTTCGTCTCGTAGCGCGGCGCCTTGACCAGCACATCCAACGAGTTGCCGCGCGCGTGGTTGCTGACCAGCATGAAGGGGTAGTACGACGTATGCTTGAGCAGCCCCTCGCGCGTCGTGTGCAGCCACGAGATGATGTTGACGATCTGCGCCATGCAGGCGACCTTGACCACGTCGCACTTGCGCAGGAAGACGTTGAGCCACTGTGCGACGACCAGCGCGTCCTCCAGATTGTAGCCGACCTCGGCCAGGTGCGGGGCCTCGGTCCAGCGGCCGCTCGTCTCGCCCGGATGCCACACCTGCCATTCGTCCCAAGACAGGTAGACGTCGTGCTGGCTCCGATTCTTCGCCTTGACATAGCGCAGCGTGGCGGCCATCGTGTCCACGAAATCCTCGAAGCGGCGGGCCAGCGCCAGATAGCTGGGCGTGTCCTGGTCGTGGTGGTTGCTGACATACATGTGGATCGACAGATAGTTGACGTGCTCCCAGCAGGTTTCGAGCGCGACGCGATCCCATTCCGGGAAGGTGGCCATGCGGTCGTTCGACGAGCCGCACAGCACGGTCTCGATGGTCGGGTCGTGCCAGCGCATCAGCTTTGCGGCCTCGCGAGCCTTGCTGGCGTATTCGTGCATGTCGAGGTGGCCGATCTGCCACGGGCCGTCCATCTCGTTGCCCAGACACCAGTACTTGACGTTGTGCGGCTCGGCCCGGCCGTTCGCCGCGCGCAGGTCGGCGTAGTAGGTGCCGGTGGGCGCGTTGCAGTACTCGACCAGCGCGGCCGCGCTGTCGATCGTGCCGGTGCCGAGGTTGACGCCGAGCATCGGCGCGGCGCCCACCTTGCGACAGAAGGTCATGAACTCGTCCGTGCCGAACTGGTTGGTCTCGATCGAGAACCAGGCCAGCTCGCGACGCCGCGGGCGCTGCTCCTTCGGCCCGACGCCGTCCAGCCAGTTGTAGCCGCTGAGAAAGTTGCCGCCCGGATAGCGGATGACGGTGTAGCCGAGCTCGCGCAGCGCGGCCATGACGTCGGTGCGCAGGCCGTCCTCGTCCGCGTGGGGCGAGGCGGGGTCGTAGATGCCCTCGTAGATGCAGCGCCCCATGTGCTCGGCGAAGCCGCCGAAGAGGAGCGGCGAGATGGCCCCGACCGTGCGGTGGGTGTCGAGGTAGACCTGGGCAGATAGAGGTGACATGACTGGCTCCTTGTGCAGGGTGATTCAAGCGCTTTCCCAACTGCGTAAGAGGCATTATAATACAAACGCTCTTCCCATCAACCACCTCAGCAAGCGTCCGCCCGAAAGCCGCTCCGCTCCCCGCCTGGGTCAGGAGACACGGCCGGCCAGAGCAAGGTTTCCGACGGGCGCGAAGGAGACACGTGCGATGACTGAAACAACGGCGCCCTATCTGAACCCCGACCTGCCCATCGAGCAGCGCGTGGACGACCTGATCGGCCGCATGACGCTGGCGGAGAAACTCAGCCAGATGTGCAATGCCTGCCCGCCCATCCCCCGGCTGGGCATCCCCGCGTACGATTATTGGAGCGAGGCCCTGCACGGCGTGGCGCGCAACGGTCGCGCGACGGTCTTCCCGCAGGCGATCGGCATGGCCGCCACCTGGAACCCCGAGCTGGTGCGGCGGGTCGCCTCGGCCATCGGCGACGAGGCGCGCGCCAAATATCATGAGACGCTGAGCCGGCGCGGCGGGACGATGATCAACCAGGGGTTGACCTTCTGGTCGCCTAACGTCAACATCTTCCGCGACCCGCGCTGGGGCCGCGGGCAGGAGACGTGGGGCGAGGATCCCGTGCTGACCGGCGAGATGGGCTCAGCGTTCGTGCGCGGGCTGCAGGGCGACGACCCGCGCTACATGAAGGCGGCCGCGTGCGCCAAGCACTACGCGGTGCACAGCGGGCCGGAGAAGCTGCGCCACACGTTCGATGCGGTCGTTTCAGCGCGCGACCTGCACGGAACGTATCTCCCCGCCTTCCGCAAGCTCGTGGTGGACGCGCAGGTCGAGGCGGTCATGGGCGCATACAATCGCATGAACGGCGAGGCGTGCTGCGCCAGCCAGACGCTGCTCGTAGAGATCCTGCGCGGGAAGTGGGGCTTTCGGGGCCACGTCGTCTCGGACTGCGGCGCGATCAACGATATCCACCAGGGACACAAGCTCACCGCGGACGCGGCGGAAAGCTCCGCGCTGGCGGTGAAGGCCGGGTGCGACAACGCGTGCTTCTGCACATACGAGAAGCTGGACGAGGCGCTGGAGCGCGGCCTGCTGGCCGAGGCGGATGTGGATCGTTCGCTGGCCCGCATGTATCGGACGCGCTTCAAGCTCGGCATGTTCGACCCACCGGAGCGGGTACCGTATGCGGATACGCCGATGAGCGTCGTGGGCTGCGAGGAGCATCTCGCGCTGGCGCAGGAGGCCGCGGCGCAGTCGATCGTGCTGCTGAAGAACCGCAACGGCATCCTGCCGATCAAGCCGGATGCGAAGACCATCACCGTCATCGGCCCCGCGGCCGCGACCCTGGATGTGCTGCTGGGCAACTATCACGGTATGAACGCCGGCATGGTGACGCTGGTGGAGGGCATCATCGCGCGCGCGGCCGAGGACGTCAAGGTCGAGTATCGGCCCGGCTGCCAGTTCACGCAGCCGAACGCCAACGATCAGGACTGGTCGGTCTCCATGGCGGCCGCCAGCGATGTGACGATCGCCTGCGTCGGCCTGTCGCCGCTCATGGAGGGCGAGGAGGGCGACGCCATCATGACCGCGGAAAACGGCGACCGGACCGAGATCGAACTGCCCGCGTCGCAGGCGACGTACGTCAAGAAGCTGTGTCTGGCCGGCGCAAAGGTGGTGCTCGTCATCACCGGCGGCGCGCCGGTTGCGCTGGGCGAGCTGGCGGACATGGTCGATGGCGTCGTGTATGTGTGGTATCCGGGCCAACGGGGCGGCGCGGCCGTGGCAAGCGTCCTGTTCGGCGACGTCGCGCCGTCGGGCAAGCTGCCGCTGACCTTCCCCAAGGCCACCGCAGATCTGCCCCCCTTCGAGGACTACGATATGGCCGGCCGCACCTATCGCTTTGCATCGGTCGAGCCGCTGTACCCGTTCGGCTTCGGGCTCAGCTACACGACATTTGCATACGAGGGGCTGGCGCTGGATCGCGCAACCATCCGCGGCGGCGAAAGCGTGACTGCGACCGTCACGGTCAGGAATACCGGCGACCGGGCCGCAGACGAGGTCGTGCAGCTCTACGTAGCAGACCTCGCGGCCTCGGTCCCCGTGCCGCAGCAGAGCCTCGTCGCCTTCCGCCGCGTTCACCTCGCGGCAGGCGAGCGCCAGCAGGTCACGTTCGCGGTGACGCCGGAGATGCTGGAACTGGTGGACGAGGCGGGCGAGCGCGTGCTGGAGCCGGGCGGCTTCCGGCTGACCGCGGGCGGCAGCTCGCCGAGCGCGCGGGCGCTTGCGCTGGGCGCAGCCGCGCCCGTCACCGCGGAGCTGGTCGTGACGGCATAGCGGCCGCGTCGCGGGCCCCAAATAAAGCACGCGGAAAGGCATCCTTTCCGCGTGCTTCGTCTCTTCAGTGGGTGCGACAGGTCAGCCGGCAAGCCCCGCGTCGCGCCAGGCGCGGTGCAGCGCGTCCGCGGTGGCGCGGACGGCATCCTCCGGCGACATCTCCTTCAGCCGCGGGCTGAACGGCTCCACGACGACCGGGCCGCTGTAGCCGAGCCGCGCCAGCGCCTGCAAGAACCCTCGCAGGTCGATCACTCCGGTCTCGCCGGGGAGCGCGCGGTGCGTGTCCGGCAGCTCGCTCAACGGGATGTCCGGCAGCGCATCGTTCACGTGCACGTCCACGATGTCGGCGTCGGCGAGCTGCTCGATCTCCCGTAGAACGCCCCTTGCGGTGTACCAGTGGTAGGCGTCCAGCAGGAGGCCCATGTTGCGCGTGCCCGCGGCCCGTTCGATGTCGTTGCACAGGGCCAGCATGCCCTCCAGGGTGTGGATGAACGCGTACGGGTGGCCGTCACGCAGCGTCTTGGGCCCGAGGAACTCCAGTCCGAAGCGGATGCCGTGCGCGTCGAGGATGCGCGCGGCCCGGCTCAGCCGATCCACGTGGAAGGCGTGATTGGCTACGAAGTCCAGGCTGTCGTGCCAGCTCGGGATCCAGGTAGTCGTGCGCGTGACGCCGACCGCGACCGCGACCGCGCAGAGGTCTGCCAGCTCGGCAAGCGCCTCGTCAAACTCGGCCTCCGGCCTGCGATAGTCGAGCGGGAAGCCGAACCCGCCCGGCCGTATGCCGGCGCGGGCGAGCAGGTCGCGCGTCTGCGCCGCGCCGAGCGCGGCCGCCTCCCGGAGGTTGATGTGCAGCGCGTCGAATCCGTTGGCTGCGGCCAGGCCGACCGCAGTCGCCAGGTCCGCCTGGACGCCGATCGCGCCCGGCGATAAGGATTTGAACATCGAAAGCTCCTTTGCTAGATGCCTGCCGCGCTACCAGACCTCGTCGATCATGTCGCGCGTGATCTGCACCGCGCGGCCGGGCTTGGACCGGTTGCCGTTGAGCGTGTAGATGTCGCGGAAGATGATCTCCGCGGAACAGCCGCGCGCGGCGGTCAGCGTCTTGCGGATGTGCGCGGCAAAGCCCTCCTCGTCGAGCGTCGCGCCGACGCCGACGAAGTTGGGGCTGGGCTTGCGCGAGTAGATGACGCCGCTGCCGCGGAGCGCCTCGCCCATGTATTCCTCGTTGCACCATGCGGAGATCGAGACCTTCCGCAGGTGGGGCAGCTTGCTCACGTACTTCTCCCAGATGTCGTGCACCGGCTCGCAGCAGCCGTAGTAGGTCAGGCCGAACGGCTCGGCGATTTCGCAATAGTACGGCAGCACGTAGCGGCCGTACATGCGGGGCGAGATGCTCACCGTCTCCTGCGAGTTCATGTTCAGCCACTGGTCGGCGGGCGTCACCCGGCCGGTGCGATAGTAATTCTCGGTCGGTAGCTCATGTGTGAATCCATAACTGCCCGCGCCCGCGTAATCGTTCCCGTTGTTCAGCGTCAACAGCCCTTCGCGCTCCTGCCACCTGACGAAGGCCAGGATGTTATCGCGAAGGTAGCCGAAGAGCGCGTGCATGGCATCCGGCTCGTCGATCATCGCGATCATCATAGACTCGAGTCCCATGAGCCGGACGATCTTGGCGCACGGCGTGGCGTGCCAGCGGAGGCTGGCGTTCTTGATCTCGACGGGCAGGATGTCGCCCAGGACATCTTCGACGAAGGCCTTCCAGGCGTAGGTGCCATCCCGGTCGACGGAGAAGGTCGCGGGCTTGAGCCGCCGGAAGTCCTCGCTGAGGTTCTTGATCGGGTGCTGCCAGTGGTAGCCCACGGTGCGGCCGCTGGCGTCCGTGCCGTGCTCCGTGGGGATGTCGATGCCGAACTCGTCGATGCTGATGTCCCAGTAGACCGTGTAGGTCGCGGGGACGACCTTGTCGTCGCCGATCTCCTCGTAGTTGACGATATGCCGCAGCAGGTTGCGCTCGATACGCTGCGCGGCCGGCGAGGCGCAGCGCGGGGCCGGCAGCATATCGTCCTCGAAGGTGTCCAGCTCCATGACGATGGGCGGGCGCTCGCCCTGAAGCGCGTTGTGGCGATACCAGAGGGCGGTGCGCTCGGCCATGATAGATTGATTCGCATAGTCAAGCTGGCATTTTGCGAGCTCGCGCAGATAATGCCGTTCGGCTGCGGTGATGGATGGTGTTGGCATATCGGTCAGTTTTCTCCCACAGGGTGTTGCTGTGAAGCTCTACATGCTGGCACGCGGCTCCGCGCGGCGGCTACAGCTCGTGCTCCGTCCGCGCGATGACCTCTTCCTGCATCTGCGGGGTGAGCTTGACGAAGTAGTCCGAGTAGCCGGCCACGCGGACGAGCAGATCCTGATACTGTTCCGGATGCGCGCGGGCGGCGAGCAGCGTCTCGCGGCTGACGACGTTGATCTGCATCTCGAAGCCGCCGCGCCGGAGATAGGTTTCGATCAGGCGACGCAGCGCGATCCGGTCGGCCTCGGATTTGAGCAGACTGGCGGAGAATTTGGCGTTGTGGACCAGCCCGCCGAGCGCCCGGCGGTGGGGCCAGCAGGTCGTCGAGAGGATCGACGCGGTCGGACCGCGGCGCTCCCGGCCCTGGGCCGCGCCCGCGCCGTCGGCCAGCGCCCAGCCAGCGCGGCGGCCATCCGGCGTCGCGCCGGTCTGAGAGCCCAGGCGCTCGTGCATGATCCAGCAGAAGAAGCCCGGCACGTAGCTGTGCGGCCCGAC
This sequence comes from Chloroflexi bacterium ADurb.Bin325, assembly GCA_002068935.1. Taxonomy (GTDB): domain Bacteria; phylum Chloroflexota; class Anaerolineae; order CG2-30-64-16; family CG2-30-64-16; genus MWBF01. The sequence continues at coordinate 7,203 of MWBF01000053.1, read as the reverse complement.
CGTGTTCGAGGCGGTCGTCGCCATGAGCCATTCGGCCCAGCGCTGCGCGATCTCGTCCGGCGCGTCGTTGTCGTTGCCGTACTTGGGCAGGCGGTTGAGGATGCGCTGGCGCAGCGGCTCGTGGCCCGCGAAATCGGCCTGCAGGATGGCGCCCAGTTCCGCCAGGGACAGCTCGCGCGTCTCGTAGACGAGGCGGCGCACCGTGAGCAGGCTATCCGTCAGGTTGGCCAGCCCGACCAGCGAGTTCTCCACCCAGTTGTAGCGCGCGCCGCCGCGGTCATAATCCAGCCCGCGCGCGAGGCAGTCGTAGGTGAAGCAACTGGCGAGCGGGAAGCCGCCGTGCACCGCGCGCGCCTGCCAGATGCGATCCAGCTCCGCGGCGGCCCGCGCGATCTGGTCGCGCAGGTTTGCCTGGACGCGCGCCTCCAGCTCGTCATAGGTCGCCGGCTCCGGCTCCGCGCCGCTGACGACCGCGTCGATCACCGCGTTGAGCGCGGCGGGCAGGTTGAAGTAGGGCGTCGCCACCCACACGTTGGATGCGGCCACGGGCCTGATCTCGACGCAGGTGGAGTTCATGTAGTTGACCGAATCCGCAAAGGCGACGCCGTGCTCCATCAGCCCCGCGCTGATCTCCTCGTCGTTGAAGAACGCGGGATCCCCGCGGCCCGCGGCGAGCAGCGCAACCGCGTAGTCCATCAGCTCGGACGGCGTCCCGCGGTGCCAGCACAGGCCCACCGTCGGATATCCCAGACCGGTCGCGATGCGCGCGGCCAGGCAGAGATAGGTCAGGTCGTTGGTGACATCCCGGCCGTGCTCGTCGCGGCCGCCCACGAGGACGGCGAGCGCCAGGCCGGTGGCCATGATCCGGTTGACGTTGATGAAGAGCTGGCAGAGCAGTTCGAACGCTTCCTGTCGGGTGATGCGCCCGGCGGCGAGGTCGGCCTCGTAGAAGGGTCGCAGCGTGCGGTCGAGCCGGCCGGGAGAGGTGAGATAATGGCCCTCGCCCTGCCATAGGGCCACGATGGTCAGGAAGAGAAGCTGGATCGCCTCGTGGAAGGTGCGCGGCGCGGCGTGGCTGACGTGGCGGCAGATCGTGGCCAGCTCCAGCCAGCCGAGCGCGGCCCCGCTGACCTCGCCCGCCTGGGCCGAGCAGGCGTCGGCCACGTTGCGGATATAGGCGCTCATGCCGTCCAGCGCGATGCGACAGGCCGCGTAGAAGGCGACCTTTTCGGGGTCCGCCGCGGCCGCGGATGCGCGTTCGGCGACCTCTGCCCGGATGCCGTCCAGCCCGACGGCAAAGAGCTTGTCGAAGTCGGGGTGCAGGTGGCCCGCGTCGCCGCCGGGGAAGGGCGGCATGGAGGCGAGCGCCGCGCGCGCGGCTTCGAGGGCCGGGCCTTCCGCCGCGGTCGGCTGGCGGAAGCGCGGCCGGCCGACGATCCGCTCGCCCGGATCCAGCTCCAGCGGCAGCGCGGTCAGCCGGGCCGCGACCATGCGCGCGCGCCAGACGAGCCAGTGCTCGGCCGGCGTGTGCAACTGCCAGGCCGCGGCGTCGCTGAGCAGAAGCTCAGGGATGGGCGGCATGCTCGTCCCGATGCGTGTATGGAAGGCCAGCGCGGCCGCGCGCAGCGCGGCAAGATCGGCCGGCAGACATAGATCGAGCGGCTCCGCCGCGCCGGGAATCGTCAGCGTTTGGGGCAATACCGGTACAGGTGCGACAGTGGGCTGCATGGCGCTTCTCCATAAGTGTCTATCCGAAAACCCGCTGGGGCCGGTCTCTGACCGTGCCCCTGGCTCGGTCGGAGACCGGCCAGAGCAATTTTCGGATAGGTTCTAAGTTCGACAACCGTCAAGCATCGTGCTGGCAGGCAGAGATGACGTATCGGGCCGCTATCAGGCCCGCGCGGCTTCCCGCTCGTAGGCGCGCATCGTCGCCAGTTCGCGCGGCAGGTGGCTCTCGTATGGTTCCCAGTCGATCCATTCGCCGCTGAGATAGCCGTCGTAGCCCGCGGCCAGGAGCAACTGTACCGCGCGGCGGTGGTCGATCGTGCCTGCGCCGATCGGGCGGAGCTGTAGCTCGGCCGCGATGTCGATCCCGTCGTGGAAGTGGACGTGGCGGACCCACGGCCGCAGGATCTCGAAGGCCGCGTCCATCGTATAGCCGCTCTGGCGGACAGGGTGCATGATGTCCCAGTTGACCGCGACCGCGGGATGGTCGACGCGGCGCATCACGGCAGCGACGTGTTGGGGATCGGTCCAGTCGTCGTGGGTCTCCAGGCAGAGGACGACGCCCGCGGCCGCGGCCTCGTCCGCGAGCGCGGCGAGGTGCGCGGCCAGGGCCTCGCCGGCCGCGGCGCGCTCCAGCCCGGCGGGCAGCGCGCCGCCGAAGACGCGCAGCCGGGCGCACCCCAGGTCCGCGGCCAGCGCAATGGCCCGACGCGCCGCGGCGATGTTGTCCGACGCGGTCGTCGGATCGGCCAGCCGCGCACCGGTCGCCAGACAGCAGAGCGCGACGCCGCTGGCCTCGACCTGTCGCCGCGCGGCGCGCCGCGCGGCCGCGTCGAGCGAGCTTTCGATGCCGTGGCGGTGGCCTGCGTCCAGCCGCGGCTCGATGCCGTCGTAGCCCAGACGCCGCGCGAGCGCCAGCATCTCGTCCAGGGCCAGGGCGGGGCAGGAGAAGCTCATAAACGCGTATTTCATCACGGCCGCCTTTCTGCTACAATGGACATCACCGAACTTGCACCCCACCGGACTCACATCACAGGAGATGACGCATGAACTCACGCGAGCGTGTGCTGGCCGCCCTGCAGCGCAAACGGCCGGATCGGATCCCGCACTGCGAGTTGGGGATCGATCGGGCGCTGGCGCTGCAACTGATGGGCTGGGGCCCGCCTACGGATCAGGCCGCCAGCCTCGAAAGCCAACCCTATACGGTCGAGGAGGCCAAGGCGCTCTCGACCTTCCTCGGCCTCGACAACATCTACTACGTCCTGCGCGCGCCGGTCCTGGCCAGGAAGATCGCAGGCCAGGACGGCCGGCTGTTCTACGGGGAGGGGCTGATCCGCACGGAGGCGGACGTGCAACTGCCCGACCCGCATGATGACGCATTATACGCCGACGCGGCCGCATTTGCCAGGGAGAAGGGCGACTTCTCCGCGTGGCTCGTCACGCGCATGGGCATCTTCCCGGTGATGCTCGGCATGGGCACGGAGGCGTTCAGCGTGGCCCTGTTCGAGGACCGGCCGCTGATCGAGACCCTCCTCGACCGCTACGTGGACTGGGCCTGCGCGCTGGCGGACCGCGCCGTGGAGCTCGGCTTCGACGTCTTTGCCACCACCGACGACATGGCCTTCAAGTCCACGACCTTCTTCTCGCCCAAGGTCTTCCGCGAGCTGGTGCTGCCGCGCTATCATCGGCTGGCCCGCCACGTCAAGCTGCCCTGGGTGCTCCACAGCGACGGCAACATGCTACCCTTCCTCGACGATCTCGTCAACGTTGGCATCGCGGGTTTTCACCCGGTGGAGAAGGGCGCGATGGACATCCGGCAGGTCAAGCGGCAGTACGGCGACCGGCTCTGTCTGCTGGGCAACGTGGATCTCAACCTGCTGGGCCTGGGCACGCCGGAGGAGGTGGACGCTGAGGTGCGCGGCCTGATCGAGGATATCGGGCCGGCCGGCTATATCCTGACGAGCGGCAACAGCCTGGCGGGGTATCTCAAGCCGGAGTGCGTCATCGCAAAGAGCGAGGCGGTGAGGAAGTACGGCGGCTGAGGGCCGCTTTGCAGCGGCGTATTGCGGTTGACGCTTCCCCTTCGTTCGCATATAATGCAGCCCTGGACGAACACATCGACAGAAACGGAAAGCAGCTATGTCCACTGAAACGACTGCCCCGGCCAATTTCATTCACGAGATCGTCGAAGAGCACAACCGCACAGGGCGCTTCGGCGGCCGCGTCCACACCCGCTTCCCGCCGGAGCCGAGCGGCTATCTCCACATCGCGCATGCGAAGGTCGCCAGCATCGACTTCGGGCTGGCGCGCGACTATGGCGGCAAGTGCAACCTGCGCTTCGATGACACGAACCCGATCCGCGAAGAGACCGAATACGTGGACGGCATCATCGAGACGCTGCACTGGCTCGGCTGGGACTGGGAGGATCGCCTCTACTTCGCCTCGGATTACTTCCAGCAGCTCTATGAGTGGGCGCAGTTGCTGATCCGCAAGGGCAAGGCGTATGTGTGCGACCTGTCGGCGGACGAGGTGCGCGAGTACCGCGGCGACCTGACCACGCCGGGCCGCAACAGCCCGTGGCGCGACCGCTCCGTCGAGGAGAACCTGGATCTGTTCGCGCGCATGAAGCAGGGCGAGTTCCCGGACGGCTCGCGCACGCTGCGCGCAAAGATCGACATGGCGCACCCCAACTTCAACATGCGCGACCCGGTCATGTACCGCATCCTGCACGCGGAACATCACCGCACGGGGACCGAGTGGTGCATCTATCCGATGTACGATTGGGCGCACGGGCAGAGCGACTCGATCGAGGGCGTCACCCATTCGCTGTGCGACGTGGGCTACGAGGATCACCGCCCACTGTACGAGTGGTTCTGCAACGAGCTCGGCATCTACTGCCCGCAGCAGGTCGAGTTCGGGCGCTTCTCGCTGACGTATACGGTCCTGGGCAAGCGCATCCTCAAGCGGTTCGTCAACGAGGGGCTGGTGCACGGCTGGGACGACCCGCGCATGCCGACGCTGGTCGGGCTGCGCCGCCGCGGCTACACCCCGGAGGCCATCAACGATCTGTGCAGCCGGACGGGCGTGTCCAAGACGAACACGGTCATCGAGATCCAGTTGCTCGAACACTGCATCCGCGAGGATCTCAACCGCCGCGCGCCGCGCGTGATGGCGGTGCTCAAGCCGCTCAAGGTGGTCATCGAGAACTGGCCGGTCGATGCGGACGGCCGGCCGACGGTCGAGTGGGTCGAGGCGGTCAATAACCCCGAGGATGAATCGATGGGCACGCGGCAGATCCCGTTCAGCCGCGAGCTGTATATCGAGCAGGACGATTACCGCGAGGATGCGCCCAAGGGATGGTTCCGCCTGGGCCCCGGTCGCGAGGTCCGGCTCAAACACGGCTACTACATCAAGTGCCACGACGCGGTCAAGGACGCGGACGGCAACGTGGTCGAGCTGCGCTGCACCTATGACCCCGAATCCGCGGGCGGACAGACCCCCGACGGGCGCAAGGTCAGGGGCACGCTGCACTGGGTGTCCGCCGCGCACGCGGTCGATGCGGAGGTGCGGCTGTACGACTATCTGTTCACCAAGCCCGACCCCAACGATGCGCCGGAGGGACAGGACTTCATGGCGAACTTCAACCACGACTCGGAGACCATCCTGACGGGCTGCAAGGTGGAGCCGGGGCTGAGCGCCGCGCGGCCGGGGGAGCGCTTCCAGTTTCTGCGCATGGGCTACTTTTGCCTGGACCCCGACACGACGCCCGAACTGCTGGTCTTCAACCGCACGGTCGAGCTCAAGGACACCTGGTCGAAGGTCGAATCGAAGGCCGAAAAGAAAGAGCAGGAAGGAGCTATCCGATGAAAGGCAACGAACAGGTCATTGCAACCCTCAACACGCTGCTGGCGGACGAGCTGACCGCCATCAACCAGTATATCGTTCATTCCGAGATGTGCGCGAACTGGGGCTATGGCAAGCTCCACGACGCGGTCGAGGCGCGGGCCATCACCGAGATGCGCCATGCCGAGAAGCTCATCGAGCGGCTGCTGTTCCTGGAAGGCCGGCCCATCGTCAGCCAGCTCAACCCGATGCATATCGGCGCGGATGTCGTGGCGCAGTTCCGCGACGATCTGGACGCGGAAACCAACGCGGTCCGGCTCTACAACGAGGCGGTGCAGCTCGCCAGCGAGCAGCGCGACAACGGCACGCGCGTCATCCTCGAGAGCATCCTGCACGATGAGGAGGCGCACCTGGACTGGCTGGAGACCCAGCTCGACCAGATCGAGCAGATGGGCCTGGCCCCGTATCTCGTCGAGCAGGTCGGGTGAGACGCGTCGGGGCGACAAGGATGCGTAGATGAGCACACAGCCTTCTAAGACCCTGTATCTGGGCTCCGCCTATTACCCGGAACACTGGCCCGAATCGCGGTGGGCGGAGGACATCCGGCTCATGCAGGAGGCCGGCCTCAACGTGGCGCGGCTGGGCGAGTTTGCCTGGTCGACCATGGAGCCGGCGGACGGCCAGTTCAACCTGGACTGGCTGGAGCGCGCGGTGGATCAGTTGGCGCAGGCCGGCATCTCTGTCGTGCTCGGCACGCCGACGGCCGCGCCTCCGGCCTGGCTGACCCAGGCGCACCCCGAGACGTTGGCCGTGGACGAGTATGGCCGCCGCGCGCAGCACGGCAACCGCTGCCACTTCTGCGTCAACTCGGCCGTCTATCAGGGCTACTGCCGGCGGATCGCGGCCGTGATGGGCGAGCGCTTCGGCAAGCACCCGCACGTCATCGGCTGGCAGCTCGATAACGAGTACAACCGGGTCTGCTACTGCGCCGAGTGCCGGAGCCAGTTCCAGACCTTTCTCCAGGCGCGCTACGGCAGCCTGGACGAGCTGAACGCGCGCTGGGCCACCGCCTACTGGAGCCAGACCTACACCGACTGGAAGCAGATCCCCGCGCCGATCGGCAACCACAACCCGGGGCTGATGCTCGACTGGAAGCGTTTCGTCACCGAGAGCTATCGCCAGTACCAGCAGGTGCAGATCGATGCGCTGCGCCCGCAACTGCGCGAGGGCGTCTGGATCACCCACAACTTCATGGGCTGGTTCGACGGCTTCGACCACTATGCGCTCAACGAAGATCTGGACATGGCCTCGTGGGACTACTACGTGGGCACGGGCCACCATGACCACCTCGAAAAGGGCGCGATCCACGACCTCACGCGCGGGTTCAAGCTGGCCGCGGGGCGCACCCAGAACTTCTGGGTCATGGAGACCCAGCCCGGCTCGGTGAACTGGCGGCCGGTCAACAACGTGCTCAACCAGGGCGAGGGCCGCGTCATGGCGTGGCAGGCCATCGGCCACGGCGCGGACGGCGTGCTCTACTGGCAGTGGCGGTCCGCGCTGAATGGGCAGGAGCAGTATCACGGCAGCCTGGTCGATCAATCGGGTCAGCCTCGGCCGTTCTATGATGAGGTCAAG
>MWBF01000052.1 GCA_002068935.1 Chloroflexi bacterium ADurb.Bin325 | reverse complement strand
GTGCCGCGCGAAGCCCATCTGCCCGGTCGCGCAGAAGACGCAGCCCATCGCGCAGCCGGCCTGCGTGCTGATGCACACCGTCCGCCGCTGGTCGTAGCGCATCAGCACCGTCTCGATGGTCAGCCCGTCGGGCAGGCGGAACAGCCACTTGGTCGTGTGCCGATCCGCGGACCGCTGCTCGTAGACGACCTCCAGCGGGTCGATGCGCGTCTCCGCGGCCAGCCGGCCGCGCAGTCCCGCGGGCAGGTTGGTCATCTGCGCCGGGTCGTCCGCCAGCTTGCGATAGAGCCACTCCCAGACCTGCCGCGCGCGGTAGGGCGGCTCGCCCCAGCCGGACAGCAGCTCGGCAAGCTGCGGCTGCGTCAGATCCAACAACTGCGCTTCATTCATGGCTGTAGGATAACATGGTTGTCAAGCGTCGGGCCGCGAGGCGGGGGCAGGTGTGACGGCCCCCATCCCCTTGCCCCTTCCCCTGTCTCAACGGGGGCCGGGGTCGGGGGATGGGGGCCATCGTGCGTGCCCCCACCCCGGCCCTCCCCCGCTGCGCAGGGGAGGGCGGCGTCACCCCTTCCCCTGTCTCAACGGGGGAAGGGGTCGGGGGATGGGGGCCAGCCCTCCTATGCCAGGATGGCGTCTATCCGGGCCAGCTCGTCCGCGCTGAACTCGAGGTTGGCGAGGGCCGCGACGCACTCCTCGACCTGGCTGACCTTGCTCGCGCCGATGAGCGCGGAGGTCATGCCCGGATGGCGCAGCACCCACGCCAGCGCCAGTTGGGCCAATGACTGGCCGCGCGCCTGCGCGATCTCGTTGAGCCGGCGCACCTTCGCCAGCTTATCCTCCGTGACCTGCTCGGGCCTCAGCGCGCCGTGCGGCTTGCTCGCGCGCGAGTCGGCCGGGATCCCCTGAAGGTATTTGTTGGTCAACAGGCCCTGGGCGAGCGGCGAGAAGACGATGCACCCGACGCCCTCCTCGGCCAGCACATCGAGCAGCTCGGGCTCGATCCAGCGGTTGAACATGCTGTACACGGGCTGATGGATGAGACAGGGCGTGCCCAGCTCGCGCAGGATGGTCGCGGCGCGGCGGGTCTGCTCCGGGGTGTAGGACGAGATGCCGACATAGAGCGCGCGGCCGCTGCGCACGGCGTGATCCAGCGCCATCATCGTCTCCTCGATCGGCGTGTTGGGGTCGGGCCGGTGGCTGTAGAAGATATCGACGTAGTCCAGCCCCATGCGCTTGAGGCTCTGGTCGAGGCTGGCGATGAGATACTTACGGGAGCCCCAATCGCCGTACGGGCCGGGCCACATGTAATACCCCGCCTTGGAGGAGATAATCAGCTCGTCGCGGTAGGCCGCGAAGTCCTGGCGCAGGATGCGGCCGAAGTTTTCTTCGGCCGAGCCGGGGGGCGGGCCGTAGTTGTTCGCCAGGTCGAAGTGGGTAACGCCGAGGTCGAAGGCCCGGCGCAGCATCGCGCGGGCGTTCTCCAGGGTGTCCACGCCGCCGAAGTTGTGCCATAGGCCGAGCGAGATCGCGGGCAGCAGCAGCCCGCTGCGCCCCGTCCGCCGGTACTGCATCGTCTTGTAGCGTTCCGTTGCGGGAAGATAGGCCATCATGAGACTCCTTCTGATAAAGTGTGGTTGAGCCTGCGCTTGCACTCCTCCAGGATCGCGACGGTCTGCGTCGCGCCGAAGCGGGTGACGCCCAGCGCGCGCACCTCCAGCGCACGATCCAGCGTGCGCACGCCGCCCGCGGCCTTGACCTGCACGTGCGCGGGCGCGTGGCTGCGCATCAGCCGGAGATCCGCATCGGTCGCGCCGCCGCTGCCGTAGCCGGTCGAGGTCTTGACCCAGTCGACGCGCAGCTCGCCGCAGATCTCGCACAGGCGGATCTTCTGGTCATCGTTCAGATAGCAGTTCTCGAAGATGACCTTGATCTTGCCGCCCGCCGCGTGCGTCACGGCGGCCACGGCCGCGATGTCGGCGCGCACATAGTCCCAGCCGCCGCTCAACACCTGGCTGATGTTGACGACCATGTCCAGCTCGACGCCGCCGTCGGCCAGGGCCTGGCGCGCCTCGGCGACCTTGGCCGCGGTCGTGTGTCCGCCGTGAGGAAAGCCGATGGTCGTGCTGGGGATAACGGAGCTGCCTGCCAGCAGCTCCGCGCAGCGCCGCAGGTAATAGGGCATGATGCAGACGCTGGCAACATCATATGCGCGGGCCGCCTGGATGCCCTGCTCCAGATCCGTCGCGGTCAGCGTGGGGTTGAGCAGCGAGTGGTCGATCATCTTGGCGATATCGGTATAGGTGAAGTCCATGGCGGTTTCCTGTGGGGCGAAAATTGTTGTGGCCGTATTCTATCACAGCAGGCCGCGGATCGCGAAGCGGCTGCGTGATCCGATTCGCAAAGCTCCTTTTCCGGGTTTGACAAGCTGTGTAACCTATGATAGAGTCCCGCTACTCGAAAAGAGAGCGAGATGCGCAGATGAACACCGCGTCCGGCCTGGTCCTGGTTCTTATTAGCAAGCTCCTTGTTGTCAAGGAGCTAACACCGTTTGGGAGGCCCTGAACCGGCTGGATGCAGAGTCAATGTAGAGTCTGAACCCTGAAAAGGGCCTCCCGAACGGAGGCCCTTTTTTCTGCCATCTTTTCTGCTACGGTAGCACCCCGGCACAACGCCCCGTGCCCGCTCGCCCGATCGATTCACGTACAAGCGTGAGTTCCAAGCTGTCGCTGGCTTTCATACCCATTCTCTGGAGGTAACATGCAACGGACAGGTGCGCAGATCATCTTGGAGACCCTGATGCGCGAGGGCGTCGATGTCGTCTTCGGTTATCCTGGCGGCGCCATCATGCCCACCTACGATTCGCTGTTGGACTACCCCGTCCATCACGTCCTGGTGCGCCACGAGGAGAACGCCGCGTTTGCAGCCGATGGCTTTGCGCGGGCCTCGGGCAAGGTCGGCGTCTGCATGGTGACGTCGGGGCCGGGCGCCACGAACCTCGTCACCGGGCTGGCGGGCGCGATGATGGACTCGATCCCCGTCGTCGCCATCACCGGCCAGGTCGCCTCGTATCTCGTCGGCACCGATGCATTCCAGGAGACGGATGTCACCGGCGTCACCCTGCCCATCACCAAGCATAACTATCTCGTGACGGATGTCGCCGAGCTGCCGATGGTGATGAAGGAGGCGTTCCACATCGCGCGGTCGGGCCGGCCCGGCCCCGTGCTGGTGGATGTCTGCAAGGACGTTCAGAGCAAGACCACCGAGTTCGACTACGACGCGATCCAGCTCCGGCTGCCCGGCTATCGGCCGCACAGGCAGACCTACGACGAACAGATCCGGCGCGCGGCGGCCTACATCAACACGGCGCAGCGCCCGGTGATCCTGGCCGGCCACGGCATCATCCTCGCGGCCGCGCACGATGAGCTGCGGGCCCTGGCCGAACGGGGCCAGATCCCCATCGCCACCACCCTCCTCGGCATCGGCAGCATCTCCGAATCGCACCCGCTGAACCTGCGCATGATGGGCATGCACGGCGAGGCGTACGTCAACGAGGCCATTCAGAATGCGGATCTGCTTATCGCCGTGGGCATGCGCTTCGATGACCGGGTGACGGGCAACCTGGCCACCTACGCCAAGCACGCCGATGTCATCCACATCGATATCGACCCCGCGGAGATCAGCAAGAACGTGATCGCGAACCTGGGCATCGTGGGCGATGCGAAGCAGGTGATGGCCGGGCTTCTGCCCCTGGTGGAGCCGCGCGACCGCGCAGCCTGGCTGAGCCAGATCGAGGTCTGGCGGGCCGATACGATGACGCGCGACATCCTGTCCACGACCGCGTGCGAGAGCGCGCCGCACGTGCCCTTCGTCATCGATGCGATCCACCGCGCGACGCGCGGCGCGCAGGCGCTGATCGTGACCGACGTGGGCCAGCACCAGATGTGGGAGGCCCAATACTACCGCCACGAGCGGCCCAACCAACTGCTCACCTCCGGCGGCCTGGGCGCGATGGGCTACGGCATCCCCGCGGCAATCGGCGCGCAGATCGCGCGGCGCGAGGATGAGGTCTGGGTGATCGTCGGCGACGGCGGGTTCCAGATGGCGCTGCCCGAGCTGGCGACGATCATGCAGGAGGAGCTGCCGGTCAAGATTGCGGTCATGCGCAACGGCTATCTGGGCATGGTGCGCCAGTGGCAGGAGCTGATCCACAGCAGGCGCTATTCCGAGGTGGCAATCAAGACCCCGGATCTGCTCAAGCTGGCCGACGCCTATGGGCTGGCCGGCATGCGCGCCACGCGCGCCGACGAGGTGAACGACCTGATCACCGAGGCGCGCTCCGTGCCCGGCCCGGTCCTGATGGACTTCGTGGTCGAGGAAGAGGCCAACGTCTATCCGATGGTTGCGCCGGGCAAGGCGCTGAACGACATGTATCGCCGCCCCGGCGCCGAGCGCGCCGCAACGGGCCGCTAAAACATCTGCAACCGTTCGAAGGGGGAGTTATGGCATTTGTAGATCGAACCACCCAGAGGCCGCGCGCGCCGCACGTGCTGGTCGCGCTGGTGGAGAATAAGCCGGGCGTCCTGACGCGCGTCGCCAGCCTGTTCCGCCGCCGCGGTTTCAATATCGAAAGTTTGACGGTCGGGCATACGGACACGCCGGAGCTGTCGCGCATGACGATCGTCGTCGATACCAGCAAGACCGACGCCAGCCTGGTCCAGGCGAACCTGTTCAAGCTGGTGAACGTGGTGGATGTGCAGAACGTCACCCGCCAGCCCGCGGTCATGCGCGACCTGGCGCTCATCAAGGTGCGCATCGACCAGCAGACGCGCTTCGAGATCGTGCAGTTGATGGATATCTACCGGGCGAAGATCGTCGATGTCTGCCCCGAATCCATGATCATCGAGGTCACCGGGCCGGAGGCGAAGATCGACTCCGTGGTCGAGATGCTGAAGCCCTACGGCATCATCGAGATGGTGCGCACCGGGCTGGTGGCCATGGTGCGTGGCTCCGGCCACTTCACCGGCCCCACGCCGGACGAGAACGGCAACGGCCACGAGCATGAGGTGGGGAGCGGCAGCAACGGCTATCACTTCGACGACGATTCGCGCCTGGTGCGCAGTCTCGGCATGTAACTGAAGGAGATCTCACGCAATGGCAAACATCTATTACGACAGCGATGCGGATCTGGGTCGGCTGGCGGGCAAGACCGTCGCCATCATCGGGTTCGGCAGCCAGGGCCACGCCCACGCGCTCAACCTCCACGAGTCGGGCGTTCACGTCGTCGTCGGCCTCTACCCCGGCAGCAAGTCGTGGAGCAAGGTCGAGGCGGCCGGGCTGACCCCCATGACGGTCGCCGAGGCGGCGCAGGCGGCGGATATCATCATGATCCTCACCCCCGACGTCGGCCAGGGCAAGCTCTACCGCGAGGAGATCGCGCCCGCGCTGAAGGCCGGCAAGACGTTGATGTTCGCGCACGGGTTCAACATCCGCTTCGGCCAGATCGTGCCGCCGGCCGATGTGGACGTCTCCATGATTGCGCCGAAAGGCCCCGGCCATCGCGTGCGAGAGACCTACGTGGCGGGGCAGGGCGTGCCGGCGCTGCTGGCCGTGTACCAGGATGCGAGCGGCCAGGCGAAGGCCAACGCGCTGGCGTATGCGAAGGCGCTCGGCGCGGGCCGCGCAGGCGTGCTGGAGACCACCTTTGCCGAGGAGACCGAGACCGACCTGTTCGGCGAGCAGGCCGTGCTGTGCGGGGGCGTGTCCAATCTGATGAAGGCCGGGTTCGAGACGCTGGTCGCGGCCGGCTATCAGCCGGAGATCGCCTACTTCGAGTGCATCCACGAGCTGAAGCTGATCGTGGATCTGATCTACCAGGGCGGGCTGTCGTATATGCGCTATTCGGTCAGCGATACCGCGGAGCACGGGGATTACCGGTCGGGCCCGCGCATCGTCGATGACCATGTGCGCGCTGAGATGAAGGAGATCTTGTCGGAGATCCAGAGCGGCGCGTATGCGGAGGAGTGGCTGGACGAGAACGCCGAGGGCCGCCCGGTCTTCAACAAGACCCGCGCGGACGAGATGACCAGCCAGGTGGAAGAGGTGGGCCGCAATCTGCGCCGCATGATGCCGTGGCTGAACCCGAAAGAGGTCAAGCCGGGCGCTGGCGGCGCATAGGGAGGTCGCCACGAATTGGACGAATGAAACGAATGGACACGAATAGAGCCAGAAATGGGAGTTTTCGTAGTATTCGTTCGATTCGTGGCAACTAAGGGGGACGTATGACAGATGTTGTTCGCATTTTCGATACGACGTTGCGCGATGGGGAGCAGTCGCCGGGCGCAACGCTGAACATCGACGAGAAGCTGGAGATTGCGCGCCAACTGGTCCGGCTGGGCGTGGATGTCATGGAGGCGGGCTTTCCCATCGCGTCGCCCGGCGACTACGAGGCGGTCCGCCGCATCGCGGTCGAGATCGGGCAGGGCGACAATGCGCCGATTATCGCGGGGCTGGCGCGCGCCAACAAGGCCGACATCGACCGGGCCTGGGACGCGGTCAGGCCGGCGCGCAAGCCGCGCATCCACACCTTTCTCGCCACCTCCGACATCCATCTCCAGCACAAGCTGCGCATCAGCCGGGAGGAATGCCTGCGCCGGGTGGGCGAGATGGTGGCCTATGCGCGCAGCCTGTGCGAGGACGTCGAGTTCTCGCCGGAGGACGGGGGCCGCTCCGATCCGGAGTTCCTGTACCAGGTCCTTGAGGTGGCGATCAAGGCCGGCGCGACCACGCTGAACATCCCCGATACCGTTGGCTACACCACGCCGCAGGAGTTCGGTGCGCTCATCGCGGGCATCCGCGAGCATGTGCCGGGCGCAAAGGACGTCATCATCTCCGCTCATTGTCATAACGATCTGGGGCTGGCCACGGCCAACACCCTGGCCGCCATCCAGAACGGCGCCCGGCAGGCGGAAGTCACCATCAACGGCATCGGCGAACGGGCCGGCAACACCTCGCTCGAAGAGGTGGTGATGGCGCTGCACACCCGCCCCGCGGTCTACGGCGTGCAGACGAATATCGACACGACGCAGATCGCGCGCGTCAGCCGCCTGGTCAGCGCGTACACCGGCATCCCGGTCCAGCCGAACAAGGCCATCGTCGGCTCGAACGCCTTTGCGCACGAGGCCGGCATCCATCAGGACGGGATGCTCAAGAACCCGCTGACATACGAGATCATGCGGCCGGAGACCATCGGCATCAACGAGAGCCGGCTGGTGCTGGGCAAGCACAGCGGCCGCCACGCCTTCCAGACGAAGGTGGCCGAGCTGGGCTACGAGCTGTCGAGCGAGGATCTCAACCGGGTGTTCGATCGCTTCAAGGATCTGTGCGACAAGAAGAAGATCGTCAGCGACCTGGACATCGAGGCGATCATCAACGACGAGGTCTACCAGCCGGTGGAGCTGTGGCGGCTCCAGCACGTGCAGGTGTCGTCGGGCAGCGGGCTGCGACCCACGGCCACGGTGCGGCTGCGCGGGCCGGACGGCGTGACGCGGGAGGATGCGGCCATCGGCGCGGGGCCGGTGGATTCGGTGTACCGGGCCATCAACCGCATCGTGCAGGTGTCCAACGTGCTGACCGAGTTCAGCATCCAGGCGGTCACGGAGGGCATCGACGCGGTGGGCGAGGTGACGATCCGCATCGAGCCGACCGCGGCCGGGACGAACGGCCACCGCGAGGAGGCGCTCAACCCGCAGACCGGGCCGCGGGCGCGCACGTACAGCGGCCACGGCGCGGACACCGACATCATCGTCGCCAGCGCGAAGGCCTATATGAGCGCGCTCAACAAGATGCTCACCGTCCGCCAGGGGGAATAGAACGCTGATAGACGCTGATCCTCCCGTCCTGGAATCTATCTGAAAAGCGCCGGGGCCGGTCTCCGACCGTGCCCCTGGCTCGGTCGGAGACCGACCAGGACGATTCTCGGATAGGCTCCCGATAGAAAGCATCCGCGAGAATCACGACCGTCAGCGTCAACCGGCGTTCTATACGAGGATGAACCATGCCAAGAACATTGTTGGATAAAATCTGGGACGCGCACGTCGTGGCCCAGGAGCCGGGCAGCCCGGCGATCCTGTACATCGACCTGCATCTCGTCCACGAGGTCACGTCGCCCCAGGCGTTCCAGACGCTCCGCGAGCGCGGGCTGAAGGTGCGCCGGCCCGACAAGACGCTGGCGACCGTGGATCACAGCATCCCGACCTATGACCGCAGCCTGCCGATCCGCGATGCGCTGGCCGCAAAGCAGGTCGCGCAACTGGCGACCAACTGTCAGGAGTTCGATGTGCCCCTGTACAGCCCGGAGACGGGCCGGCAGGGCATCGTCCACGTCATCGGGCCGGAGCTGGGCCGGACGCAGCCGGGCATGACCATCGTCTGCGGCGACAGCCATACGGCCACCCACGGCGCGTTCGGCAGCCTTGCGTTCGGCATCGGCACGAGCGAGGTCGGCCATGTCCTGGCCACCCAGTGTCTCCTCCAGCACAAGCCCAAGAATTTCGAGGTGCGGGTGGACGGCCAGCTGCGGCCCGGCGTGGGCCCGAAGGACATCATCCTGGCGCTCATCGGCCGGCTGGGCATCGGCGGCGGCACGGGCCACGTGTTCGAGTACACCGGCTCGGCCATCCGCAGCCTCTCGATGGAGGGGCGGATGACCGTCTGCAACATGAGCATCGAGGGCGGCGCGCGCGCCGGGCTGATCGCGCCCGACGATACGACCTTCGACTATCTGGCGGGCCGGCCGTTTGCGCCGGAGGGCGCGGCCTGGGATGCGGCCGTCGCGGCCTGGCGGCGGCTGCCGAGCGACGAGGGCGCGACGTTCGACCGCTCGGTCACGCTGGACGCCTCCGCGTTGGAGCCGATGGTCACTTACGGCACGAACCCGGGGATGGCCGCGCCGATCACGGGCCGCGTGCCCGACCCCGCCGAGGTGCGCGACCCGGCCCAGCGCCGCGCGCTGGAGAAGGCGCTGGCCTACATGGATCTGCAGCCGGGCCGGCCGCTCCAGGGGCAGCCGGTGGACGTGGTGTTCATCGGCAGTTGCACCAACGGCCGCCTCTCGGATCTGCGCCAGGCCGCCGAGGTGCTGCGCGGGCGGGCCGCGGCCGAGGCCGAGCGGCTGGACGTGGTCTTCCGCGAGGCCGGCTGCGAGTGGCGCGAGCCGGGGTGCAGCATGTGCATCGCGATGAACGGCGACCAGCTCGAGCCCGGCCAGTACGCCGTCAGCACGAGCAATCGCAACTTCGAGGGACGCCAGGGCCCGGGCGGCCGCACGTTCCTCGCCAGCCCGCTGACCGCGGCCGCCGCGGCCGTGACCGGCGTCCTGACCGACGTCCGCTCGCTGATGTGAGGCCTATCGTGGAACCATTCACCCCCTTTGTCGGTCGGGCCGTCCTGCTCCCCGCGGAGAACGTGGACACCGACCAGATCATCCCGGCGCGCTTCCTCAAGACGACGGACAAGGCGGGCCTGGGCGCCAACCTGTTTGCGGACTGGCGCTATGACGCGGCCGGGGCGCCGCGGCCCGACTTCGTCCTGAACCGGCCCGAGAGCCGCGGCGCGACGCTGCTGCTGGCCGGCGACAACTTCGGCTGCGGCAGCTCGCGCGAGCATGCGCCCTGGGCGCTGCTGGGCTACGGCTTCCGCGCGGTCGTCAGCACCTCGTTTGCCGACATCTTCCGCAATAACGCGCTGAAGAACGGCCTGCTGCCCATCGTGGTCGACGCCGCGACGCACGAGCGACTCTTTGCGCTGGCCGCGGCGCAGCCCGCCGCGGAGTACCGCGTGGATCTCGCCGCGCAGACGCTCGCGCTGCCCGATGGGACCGCGATCGCCTTCCAGATCGACCCGTTTGCGCGCACCTGCCTGTTGCAGGGCGTGGACGAGCTGGGCTATCTGTTGGGCCACGTGCCAGCGATCGAGCAGTACGAGGCAGCCCGATCATAAATCCACACTCCAGACGGGAGGGCGCCTGCCCATGCATGACCAGATCTATATCTATGACACCACGCTCCGCGACGGCGCGCAGGCCGAGGGCATCTCGTTCTCTTTGGAAGACAAGGTCAAGATAGTCCAGCGGCTGGACGACATCGGCATCCCCTTCATCGAGGGCGGCTGGCCCGGCTCGAACGGCAAGGATGCGGACTTCTTCCGGCGGATGCAGACGATCCCGTTGCGCCAGGCGCAGATCGCCGCGTTCGGCTCGACGCGGCGCGCGGGCACGCCGTGCGAGGTGGACCCGCAGGTTGCGATGCTGCTGGAGGCCGCGACGCCGGTCGTGACCATCGTCGGCAAGAGCTCGGATCTGCACGTCACGCACGTCCTCGAGACGACGCTGGACGAAAACCTGGCGATGATCGGCGACACGGTGGCCTATCTCAAGGGGCATGGCCGGCGCGTCTTCTACGACGCCGAGCACTACTTCGACGGGTTCAAGGCGAACCGCGAGTATGCGCTGGCGTGCGTCACGGCCGCGCAGGCCGCGGGCGCGGAGTTCGTGGTCCTATGCGACACGAACGGCGGCACGCTGCCCTGGGAGATCGAGGAGGTGACCGCGGAGACGCGGCGGCGGCTCGCCGCGGCCGCGGCCGCGCAGGGCGTCCCGCCCGCGGCCATCGGCGTCCACACGCACAACGACGGCGGGGTGGCGGTCGCCAATGCGCTGGCCGGGGTGCGCGGGGGCGCGACGCAGGTGCAGGGCACGGTCAACGGCATCGGCGAACGGGTGGGCAACTGCGATCTGTGCGCGACCATCGCCAACCTCCAGCTTAAGCTGGGCTATCGCTGTCTGGCGGACGACGAGCTGCGCCGCCTGACCGAGCTCTCGCGCTTTGTCTCGGAGACGGCCAACGTGAGCCACGACTCGCACCAGCCGTATGTCGGCGCGAGCGCGTTTGCACACAAGGGCGGCATCCATGTCGCGGCCGTGATGAAGATGGAGCAGAGCTATCAGCACATCGATCCGGCGTTGGTGGGCAACGAGAAGCGCGTGCTGGTCAGCGAGCTGTCGGGCCGGGGCAACCTGCTCTACAAGGCGCAGGAGTTCGGCATGGACGCCAGCAAGGAGGAGGTGAGGCAGGTTCTCGCGCAGGTGAAGGAGCTGGAGAGCCGCGGCTTCTACTTCGAGGGCGCGGAGGCGTCGGTCATGCTGATGCTCCATCGGCTGCGCCCCGGCTATCGCCCGCCCTTCGAGCTGATCGACTTCATGGTCGTGGTGGAGCAGCGCCAGGGCCGCGGCCTGTTTGCGGAGGCCAGCGTCAAGGTCAAGGTGGGCGACGAGGTCATGCACACCGCGGCGGAAGGCAACGGCCCGGTCAACGCGCTGGACAAGGCCCTGCGCAAGGCGCTGCTGCCCCATTACCCGCACCTCGCCGACATCCAACTGACCGACTACAAGGTCCGCATCCTGGACAGCGACGCGGCCACCGAGGCGACCACCCGCGTCATTATCGACACCCGCAACACCCATTCCAGTTGGAGCACCGTCGGCAGCTCGCCGAACATCATCGACTCCTCCTGGCAGGCGCTGGCCGACAGCATGGAGTACGCGCTGCTGCCGGAAGCTTGAGAAAGGATCGTCATGCACGCACGAATCGCGCTGCTCGGCGGCGACGGCATCGGGCCGGAGGTCGTGGCCGAGGGCGTCAAGGTCCTGCGCCAGGTGGCCGACCGCTGCGGCCACACGTTCGAGTTCACCGAGGCGTTGATCGGCGGCCGCGCCATCGACGAGACGGGCAATCCCCTGCCGGACGCGACCCTGGCGGCCTGCCAGGCCAGCGACGCGGTCCTGCTCGGCGCGGTGGGCGGCCCGAAGTGGAGCGACCCGCACGCGGCCGTCCGCCCGGAGCAGGGGCTGCTCGGCATCCGGGCCGGCCTGGGGCTGTACGCCAACCTGCGGCCCGTCAAGGTCTACCCGGCGCTGGCCGGGGCCTCGACGCTCAAGCCGGAGGTCGTGGCCGGGGTGGACATGCTCATCCTACGCGAGCTGACGGGCGGGCTGTACTTCGGCAAGCCGCAGGGCCAGTCCGGCAGCGCGCCCGACCGCGAGGCGGTCGATACGCTGCACTACAGCGAGGGCGAGATCAGCCGCCTGATGCGCATGGCGTTCGATCTGGCGCGCGGGCGTCGCGGCAAGGTGACATCGGTGGACAAGGCGAACGTGCTGGCGTCGTCGCGCCTCTGGCGCACGGTCGCGCACGAGGTGGCCGCGGACTATCCCGACGTGCAGCTCGAGGATATCCTGGTGGACGCCTGCGCGATGTACCTGATCCGCCGGCCCGCGGACTTCGACGTGATCGCCACGGAGAACATGTTCGGCGACATCCTGTCGGACGAGGCCTCGATGCTGGCCGGGAGCATGGGGATGCTGCCGTCGGCCTCGCTGGGTGCGGGGCGGGAGCGCGCGGGGGCCGGGCGGATGGGGCTGTACGAGCCCATCCACGGCAGCGCGCCGGATATCGCGGGCCAGGGGATCGCCAACCCGCTCGCGACCATCCTGAGCTGCGCGATGTTGCTGCGCTGGTCGCTCGATCTGCCGGCGGAGGCGGACGCGGTCGAGGCCGCGGTCGATGCGGTGCTTGCGGACGGCTACCGCTGCCGCGATATCATGACGCCCGACGGCAAGCTGCTCGACACGCGCGATATGGGGTCGGCGGTTGCCGAGCGAATTGGTAAAGGGTAACGAGTAATGAGTAACGAGTGACGAGTGACGAGTAAAGGTTATGCGGATATTACTCATTACTCGTTACTCATTACTCATTACTCATTACTGATTCTCGATTCTCCACGTGAGAGGATTACACACATGCGATCCGACATGATCAAGAAGGGGTTCACGCGCGCGCCCCATCGTTCGTTGTTGCGCGCCACCGGCGTCATCCAGAGCGACGACGACTGGAACAAGCCGTTCATCGCCATCGCTAACTCATACACCGATATTGTCCCCGGCCACGTCCACCTGCGCGAATTCGGCGAGGTCGTGCGCGCGGCCGTGCGCGCGGCCGGCGGCGTGCCCTTCATGTTCAACACCATCGGCGTCGATGATGGCATCGCGATGGGGCATATCGGGATGAAGTACAGCCTGCCCAGCCGCGAGCTCATCGCGGACGCGGTGGAGACGATGGTCTCGGCGCACTGGTTCGACGGCATGGTCTGCATCCCCAACTGCGACAAGATCACGCCGGGGATGCTGCTGGCGACGATGCGCCTGAACGTCCCGACCATCTTCGTCAGCGGCGGGCCGATGAAGGCCGGCGTGACCTCGACCGGCCGGGCGGTGGATCTGATGTCGGTCTTCGAGGGCGTCGGCGCATACAACAGCGGCAAGATCTCGGTGGGCGACCTGGACGAGCTGGAGACGGTCGCGTGCCCGACGTGCGGCTCCTGCTCCGGCATGTTCACGGCCAACTCGATGAACTGTCTGTGCGAGGCGCTGGGGCTGGCGCTGCCCGGCAACGGCACGATCCTGGCCATCGACCCGCGCCGCGAGGACCTGGCGCGGCGCGCCGCGACCCAACTGCTGCGCCTCGTCGAGATGAACCTGCGTCCGCGCGACATCGTGACGCCGGAGGCCATCGACAACGCATTTGCGCTGGACATGGCGATGGGCGGCTCGACCAACACGATCCTGCACACGCTGGCGTTGGCGCAGGAGGCGGGCGTGGATTATCCGCTGGCCCGGCTCAACGAGGTCGCGGAGCGCGTGCCCAACATCTGCAAGGTGTCGCCGTCGTCGAACTATCATGTCGAGGATGTGGATCGAGCGGGCGGCGTGTCGGCCATCCTGCGGGAGCTGTTCCAGCGGCCCGGCATCCTGCACCCGGACGTGATGACCGTCACGGGCAAGACGCTGTACGAGAACGTGGCCGGCGCGGAGACCCTGGATCACGACTGCATTCGTTCGCTGGACAACCCGTACAGCGAGCGCGGGGGGCTGGCGGTGCTCTTCGGCAACATCGCGCCGGAGGGCGCGGTCGTCAAGACCGCGGGCATCCTGCCGGAGATGATGTATCACCGCGGGCCGGCGGTGGTGTTCGATTCGCACGACGAGGCGAATTCGGGCATCCTCGAGGGCAAGGTGAAGTCCGGCGACGTGGTGGTGATCCGCTACGAGGGGCCGAAGGGCGGCCCCGGGATGCAGGAGATGCTCGCGCCGACCTCGAACATCATGGGCATGGGCCTGGGGTCGTCGGTCGCGCTCATCACCGACGGCCGGTTCAGCGGCGCGACGCGCGGGGCCTGCATCGGCCACGTCTCGCCGGAGGCCGCCGCGGGCGGGCCGATCGGCCTCGTGCGGAACGGCGATATGATCGAGCTCGACATCCGCAACCGGACGATGCGCCTGGAGGTCAGCGACGAGGAGCTGGCCCAGCGGCGGACGACCTGGCAGCCCGTCCATCGCGAGCTGACCGGCTGGCTCAAGCGCTACGCCGCGATGGTCACGTCGGGCAACGAAGGCGCGGTGATGCGCATCTGAGCGCGCGGTCGGGAGGTCTTCGGCCCTCCGGCGGCAGGCGAGGAGCAGGCTGGCCCCTACCCCGGCCCTCCCCCGCTATGCGGGGGAGGGAGAGGCTCTCGGCTTGCGCCCCACCCCGGCCCTCCCCCGCATAGCGGGGGAGGGAGAGGCTCTCGGCTTGCGCCCCTCCCCCGCTGCGCGGGGGGTGGTACGGCCCCCACCCCGGCCCTCCCCCGCATAGCGGGGGAGGGAGAGGCTCTCGGCTGGCGG
>MWBF01000051.1 GCA_002068935.1 Chloroflexi bacterium ADurb.Bin325 | reverse complement strand
CCGCCGACAGCCTCTCTTCCTTCTTTCTTCTGCAATCTTCCTTCCCCCACCGTCCACAGAAACACCAACGCCGCGAAGACCGCGAGAAACGAGGCGTACGTCAGCTCGGCGTAGGCCTGGAGGACGATGAACAGCGCGGCCAGCCCGGCATCGCGCGCCCGGCCGGCGGGCCGCGCGGTGCGCAGGATGTAGAGGACGGCAAGGGGGAGCCATTGCGAGCTGGCGATGTTGCCCTGGCCGAGCGCGGCGTAGAACAGCTTGCTCGACGCAAAGGCGTAGAGCGCGCCGGCGAGAAACGCGGGGACATGCGGAGCACGAACCCGCGAGGGGGCCAGCGCGTCGAGGCACAGCAGATACGCGCCGAAGCCGCTGAGCACGAACGCTGACAACAGCAGCAGGTTGTAGGCCGTGATCACGTTGAACGCGACCTGCAACGGGATGCTCAGCAGGCCGTTCAGGATGGTGAGGGTGTAGAAGGCGAGGTTGACGCCGACCGGCCAGAACTGCCACGCGCAGTCGAACGGGTTCTGCGGCTGATCCACGAACGCGTGCCTGGCCCACCACAGGTTCCACGCCAGGGAGGGATCGTCGATGCCGTCGCCCGGCACATGGCTGGTGAAGTGCGCGACGAGCGGGAAGGTCAGCAGCAGCGCCAGGATCAGATAGGCCAGCAGGGCGGCGGTATGCTTGCGCAAGGGAGGCCTCGAAGTTGGAGTCGGGCAGTTGCCCTGCCCGCATTATGCCACCCCAACGGGTTCTGTGCAATGTGGCCGCGGCGCGCGAGCAGCCGCAACAATGCTTGGACTTTTGTCCTGGGTGCATTACAATGGTCGCCAGAGAGGAGTATGATATGGGCCGCTACCAGGATGCTCTGGAATACATCTTCAGTTACGTCAACTACGAAAAACAGGCGCGCTACCCTTACAATGCCGTCACCTTCGACCTGAGCCGCATGGAGCAAGTCCTGGAAGGGTTGGGCCGGCCGCACGAGCGCTTTCGCTGCGTCCACATCGCGGGCACCAAGGGCAAAGGCTCGACGTCCGCGATGGTCGAATCGGTGCTGCGAACCGCGGGCTATCGCACGGGGCTATACACCTCCCCTCACCTGCACACCTTCCGCGAGCGCATCCGCCTCAACGGCGGCCTGATGAGCAAGGCGGAGCTGGTCGGCCTGTTGGAGCGCTGCAAGCCGGTCATCGAGGCGACGCCCGGCATCACCGCGTTCGAGGTGATGACCGCGCTGGCCTTCCAATATTTTGCGGAACAGCACGTCGAGTGGGCCGTGTTCGAGGTGGGACTGGGCGGCCGGCTGGATGCGACCAACGTCGTCCACCCCGCCGTCGCGGGCATCACCAGCCTGAGCTACGACCATGTCGAGCTGCTGGGCCACACGCTGTCGCTCATCGCGTTCGAGAAGGCCGGCATCATCAAGCCGGGCGTGCCGGTGGTCAGCGCGCCGCAGGAGCCGGAGGCCATGGCCGTCATCCAGCGCGTGTGCCACGACACCGGCGCGCGGCTGATCGTCGTCGGCAACGAGTGGCAGTGGGAGAAGCGCGCCGCGGATCTGAGCGGACAGACCTTCTCCGTGCAGGGGCCGGGCGGGCTGCGGCTGGACGATCTGCGCATCCGCCTGCTGGGACGCCATCAGCGCGACAACGCCACGACCGCGATTGCCATGCTGTACGAGCTGCGGGCCCAGGGGCTGGCGATCACGGACGACGCGCTGCGCGCCGGGCTGGCGAACGCCCAATGGCCGGGCCGCTTCGAGCTGCTCAACGAGCGGCCGCCGCTGGTGGTGGACAGCGCGCACAACGACAACTCGGCCCAGAAGCTGCGCGCCGCGCTGGCCGCATACTTCCCGCGGCCCCCGCGCAAGCAACTGGCCTTGATCTTCGGCGCATCCTCCGACAAGGACATCGTCGGGATGCTCAAGACCTTCCTGGACAGCCAGGAGGAGACCGGCTATCCTCCCGCGGACAAGGTGATCGTCACCCGCAGCAGCCATCCCCGCTCCGCGGACACCGCCCAACTGGCGGATCTGGTGCGCGGGATCAGCGGGAGCTGTCCCATCAGCGTGCAGCCCGATCTGGAGAGCGCGCTGGCCGAGGCCCTGGCCTGGGCCGGGCCGGACGACCTGATCTGCGTCACCGGTTCCATCTTCGTGGTGGCGCAGGCGCGGCGCGCGTGGGCGCGGCGTCACCCCGAGGCCTTTGCGCCCGATGACTGGGTGTTCCAGGATGAGACGGCGGGGCAGCCCGTGCCGGATTGACAGCACGGTTCGTAGCAGGCGCTGAAGCGCCCACTACAAACAATCTGGCTCGTAACAGGCGCTTTAGCGCCAAATGCGCCGAAGCGTCCACTACAAACAACTTGGTTCGTAGTAGGCGCTTTAGCGCCAAATGCGCTGAAGCGCCCACTAACCGACTGAGATCGTACGTTTTGTGGAGCAGTACGTGGATGAATTGGAATACGAGCGGACACGAATCGGACCGGAGTGGCCGCTTCTGAACCTGCTGGCCCGCCGCCGGACGGGCCGCGCCCGCGAGGGACGCCGCATCGGCATCGGGCATGACCTGGAATCGCTGGAAGGCAACGAGTACCCGGTCCTGCCCCTGCCCGATACGGTGGTCTTCCCCAACCTGGTCACGCCCCTGTTCCTGAGCCGCGACCGGTCCGCGCGCGCGGTGGAGGCCGCGGAGGCGATGGAGGTCCCGCTGCTCGTCGTCGCGCAGCGCGACCCCCAGGTGTTGGATCCCGACCTGTCGGATCTCTACACCATCGGGACCGTCGTCGAGGTGGGCCGCGTCCTGCACATGCCCGACGGCAGCACCACCGCGCTCGTGCAGGGCATCGAGCGCGCCCGGATCCTCGAGCTGATCGACACCGAGCCGTATCTGCGCGTGCGCGGGGTGCCGCTCTACGAGGACGAGCGCCACGACATGGCAAGCGAGGCGCTGATGCGCGCGGTGCTGGCGCTCTTCGAGAAGGTCGTAGATCTCAACCCCAACCTGCCCGAGGACGCCTATGTCGCGGCCATGAACGAGAAGGAGCCGGGCAGCCTGGCCGACCTGCTCGCCCACGTCCTCGACCTGGAGACGCCGCAACGCCAGGAGCTGCTGGAGACGCTGGACGCCAACGTGCGGCTGCAACAGTTGAGCATCATCCTGGGCCAGGAGCTCGACGTGCTGGAACTGGAGGATCGCATCCAGACGCAGGTGCAGCAGGAGGTCGATAAGACCCAGCGCGAGTATTACCTGCGCGAACAGATGCGCGCCATCCAGACCGAGCTGGGCGAGGAGGACGAGAACCAGCGCGAGCTGGGCGACCTGCGCCAGAAGCTCATCCAGGCGGGCCTGCCCGAGGCCGTGCGCCTCAAGGCGGAGAAGGAGATGAGCCGCCTGGCGCAGATGCCGCCGATGTCGCCCGAAACCACCGTCATCCGCAACTATCTCGACTGGCTCATCGACCTGCCCTGGACGGTCGCCACCGAGGACAACCTGGACATCAAGCGCGCGGCCGCGGTCCTGGAACAGAACCATTACGGCCTGCCGAAGGTCAAGGAGCGCATCCTCGAACATATCGCGGTGCGCAAGCTGGCCCGCGAGAAGATGAAAAGCCCGATCCTCTGCTTCGTCGGCCCGCCCGGCACCGGCAAGACCAGCCTGGGCCGCTCCATCGCGGAGGCGCTGGGCCGCAAGTTCGTCCGGCTCAGCCTGGGCGGGGTGCGCGACGAGGCGGAAATCCGCGGCCACCGGCGGACGTACATCGGCTCGCTGCCCGGACGCATCCTCCAGACGATGCACACCGCCGGGTCGGTCAACCCGCTCTTCATGCTGGACGAGATCGACAAACTCGGCATGGACTTCCGCGGGGACCCCTCTTCCGCGCTGCTGGAGGTGCTGGACCCGGAGCAGAACCACGCGTTCAGCGATCACTACCTGGAGGTTCCCTACGACCTGAGCCGGGTGATGTTCATCACCACGGCCAACATCCTGGATCCCATCCCGCCCGCGCTGCGCGACCGGCTGGAGGTCATCGACTTCCCCGGCTATGTCGAAGAGGAGAAGCTGGCGATCGCGCGGCAGTTCCTCATCCCGCGGCAGGTCGAGGCGCACGGCCTGACGGCCCGGCAGCTCCAATTCAGCGTGGAGGCGCTGCGCACCATCGTTCGCGAGTACACCTACGAGGCCGGCGTGCGCAACCTGGAGCGCAACATCGCCAACATCTGCCGCAAGACCGCGCGGCGGATCGCGGAGAACAAGCGCTCGATCCACCGCATCACGCCCCGCCAGGTCAACCGCCTCCTGGGGCCGCCCCAGTACAGCGAGTGGCTGGCAAACGAGCAGGACGAGGTCGGCGTCGCCAACGGCCTCGCGTGGAGCGAGGCGGGCGGCGACGTGATGCAGGTCGAGGTCTCGGCTATGGAGGGCAAGGGCGCGCTCACCCTGACCGGGCAGATCGGCGAGGTGATGCAGGAGTCCGCGCAGGCCGCGCTGACCTATGCGCGCTCGCACGCCGAGGAGTTCGGCCTGCAGGAGCTCGACTTCGACAAGCTCGACCTGCACATCCACGTCCCCGAGGGGGCCATCCCGAAGGACGGGCCCAGCGCGGGCGTGACGATGGCGGCCGCGCTCATCTCCGCGCTCAGCGCGCGGCCCATCCGCCACGACCTGGCGATGACCGGCGAGATCACCCTGCGCGGCCGCGTGCTGCCCATCGGCGGCCTGAAGGAGAAGCTGATGGCCGCGCACCGGATGCACATCAAGACCGTCATCTTTCCCAAGCGGAACGAGAAGGATCTGGCGGATGTGCCGCGCGATGTGCAGCGCGACCTGGAGCTGGTGCCGGTCGAGCGCATGGACGAGATTATCGGCCGTGCGCTGCTGGAGGCGCAGCCCGTCCGCAGCCGCGCCCGGCCGCGGGTCCAGCGCAGCCGCAAGAAGGCAGCCGAGCCCGCCGCGGACGTCGCCCCGCCCCATGACGGCGCGGCGGCTGCCGGCGAGTAGCGGCCGGCCGGCGCAAAGGAGCAGATGGGATGTTCAAGAACCGGGGCTTCCTGATCATCGCCGGGTTGATCGTGCTGGCTGTGGTCATCTACCTCCTGTCACAGGGCGGCAGGCTGGCCGCCCTGAGAGGAGGCCCGGCCGCCGAGCCGCCCATGGATCTGCGCAACGTCATCCCCCGCGACTGGGCGCCCATGCCTGGCTGGCCGCGCCAGTGCAACTTCGACGACGATGACGAGCCCGAATGGCTCCTCCTCTACAAGTATGACCAGGCCAGGGCGCCGCATCCTTATACAAAGGAAACTCCGACGCCGCGCGGCCCCATCGGCGCGGCCATCTTCGACACGCAGAACAACACCCTGCCCGAGGGCGTGGGCAACCTGAGCTCGTATCCGGCCACCTTCGTGATCCCCTACCGCCTGCTGCCCGACTTCTACGAGGGCAAGGGGCAGGGTTATCTGGGCGAGACGGATGTCAAGGTGATCTATCACCCGCCCGTCTTGCGCAACGATCCGTGCAAGGTGGTCGAGATCACGATACTCGGTTACGCCGACGGCCCGCTGCCCACTCGGCTGTCGATCTTCCGCTGGCAGGACAGGGCCGCGGGCTATGCGGCCGCGCACTTCGCGGGCGATGCGCGCGTCACGGCCGCGGATGCGCTGGACGGCAAAGAGATCGTGCGGGAAGTCACGACCTACAACCGGCTGGAGAACCACCGCAGCCTCCTGTGCGCTGTGCGCACCTACGAACGCCGCGCCGAGGCGGTCATCTTCGACGAGAGGCTGGACGCCTTCTCCATAGACTTCTGCTTCGGAGCGCCGCCCGACCCGACCTATCCCGAGGGCGTGGTGGTGGCCTACCTGCGCGGCCACGCGCCGGAGAGCCGCGAGGGAGCGCCCTCCCCCGCAACCAACGGGTTCCTCGTGCAGGCCGCGACCGTGCCCGGCGAGATCGCGCCCTCCGCGCAGACGCGCATCCTCGCGCTGACCAACCCGGCGAGCGTCAGCCGTGACCCGGCCGGCGGCCACACCTGCACATCGCAGGAGGTCAAAGGCGGCGACGCGGAAACGTCGTCCGGGCCGGAAAGGGGCTGGCTCTGCGGCCGCGAGAGCACGACCGTGGAGACAGATCTCGTCATCGGCGGCCAGGTGCGTCGCGTGGCCTGGCAGCTCATCAGCATCGTCCCGAAACAGGTCAGCGGCGATATCCACTGGCGCATCCAGGCCGCGCAGGTGCTGGACGGTTCATGAGCCCGCGTCTTCCTGTGCGGCCGCGCTGGACAGCCGACGATGTCGCAGCCCTGCTCGCCGCGGGCCCCGACGAACGCATCGCGTTCCTGCCCGCCAGCGCCAACGCGGCCCGGCTGGCCGAGACCCTCGTCGCGCTGGCAAACGCGCACGGCGGCCTGATCCTGCTCGGCATCGCGCCGAGCGGCCGGCTGCACGGCCTCGCGGACCCCGACGAGGCGCTGGACACCGTCCAGGCCGCGGAGCTGCTCACCACGCCGCCCCTGATCATCCCGATGCCCCAGGTGATCGAGCACCTCGGCCGCCCTGTCTGCCTGATCGAGGTGCCGCCGGGCCTGCCGCACGCCTACAACCTGAACGGCCGCTATCTGACCCGCACTGCCGCGACCAACCGCCTGCTGAGCAGCGCGGAGCTGGCCGGCCTGCTGCTCGCGCGCGCGGAGGCCGGCTTCGAGGCGCGGCCAGCGCCCGACGCCGTGCTCGCAGACCTGGACATGGCGCAGGTCGAGGCCTATCTGAGCCGGCTGCCCGGCCAGGGCGGCGAGACCTGGCAGCGCGCGCTCCAGGTGCGCGGCGCGCTGGCCCGCACGGACGCCGGGCTTGCACCGACCTATGCGGGCGTGCTGCTGTTTGGCCGCCAGCCCCAACGCTTCCTGCGCAGCGCGCACACGACCCTGGTGCGCTATTCCGGGCCGGTGATGGGCGACCAGTTCCTGCGCCAGGACGCGATGGGCACGCTGCCCGACCAGATCCGCCAGGCCGAGGCGTTCGTGGCCGCCAACATGCGGCGGGGGATGCGGCTGACCAGCCTGACGCGCGAGGAAGTGACCGAGTATCCGATGCAGGTGGTGCGCGAGGCCATCGTCAACGCGGTCGCGCACCGCGACTACGCGATCCGCGGGGACGGCATCCGCGTGCTGATGTTCAGCGACCACATGGAAATCTACAGCCCCGGCCGGCTGCCCGGCCACGTGACGTTGGCCAACCTGCTCAACGAGCGCTTCTCACGCAACGAGGCCATCGTCCAGGCCCTGGCCGACCTCGGCTTCGTGGAGCGGCTGGGCTACGGCATCGACCGTATGGTGTCGGCCATGATCGACGCGGGGCTGCCCAACCCCGAATTTGAGGAGACCGTCGCCGGGTTCCAGGTGGCGCTGCGCGGCCACGGCGAGGAGCTGGTCAGCCCGGAGCCGACGCCGCGCTGGGGCAACCGCCGCCTCGCGCCCCGGCAGGAGCGCGCGCTGGCCTACCTGAGCGAGCACGGCAGCATTACCAACCGCGAGTTCCGCGAGCTCTTCCCCGACCTCAGCGACGAGACCATCCGCCGCGAGCTGGCCGACATGGTGGACAGCGGCCTGCTCGTCAAGGTCGGCGACCGCAAGGCCACCTACTACATCCTCAAGTAGGATGAAGGGAACCATCACATGACGCTCGACCGCCTCCCGGCGTCGCCGAGAACGCCGGCCCCAGCGACGCACCCTATCGCCGGCATCAAGCGCATCCCGGCCGAGGCCACCGTCGGCCAGCGCCGCATCTTCGGCGTCCTCCTCGGCGCGCTGCTCGGCCTGGTCTACGGCCTCGTCTCGCAGACCATCAACCGGCTGACGCTGCCCGGCGTGCCGCTTTATCAGCCGCCGTTCGGCCCGCTGGGCAACGCGCTGCTCGGCGGGATGGCCGGCGCGGGCCTGGGCCTCCTGGTCGCGCTGCCCACGAGCAGAACGCTGGGCATCGCGCTCGCCAGCGCGGCCTCGGCCAGCGCCATCATAGCCAGCAGCCTGCTGCGCCTCGGCAGTGAACTGAGCGCGGGCTTGCAGCTCCTCCTCGGGATCCTGCTGTCCGTGCCGCTATCGTGGTTCGCGGTGCCGGTGATCGCGCTCCTGCGCTGGGCGGTGGATCGCCAGGTGGATCAGCAGGCGCGCGGGGAGCCGCTGCGGGTGCGCTGGCGCGTGCTGCTGGCCCTGGCGCTCGTGATGATCTTCCTGGCCGCCTTCGAGCTGTTCGACACGGCCGCCCAGGAGCAACTGCGCACGACCGACCGGATGCTGAAAACCGCGCTGGCCGCGGCCGGCCCGGCGGAGCTGCCGGCCCCGCTCCGCGGGCCGCGGGTGCACGGCTTCCCCGTCGGCTCCGGCGATGCCTACACGCTCGAATGGACGCGCCAGGATCTCGACCGGTTCATCGAGCTGCGCCCCGCGGCCAACTACGACCAGCACGCCGCGGTCATCGCCCGGCTGGCAGGCGGCTACCGCCTCGTCTGCCTCTTTCCGACCACACGCAGCGGCCCGACCTGCGGCACATACTGACTCGTGGGAGCCGCCTACAGACACTGACCCGAAGGAAGCCCATGATCGAAATCACCATTCCCGGCAGCGGCAAGATCCAGTTGGAACACCTCGTGCTCGACTACAACGGCACCCTGGCGCGTGACGGCGACCTGCTCGAAGGCGTGGCCGAGCGCATCATCGCGCTGGCCCAGGTGTTCACCGTCCACGTCGTCACCGCGGATACCTTCGGCAAGGTGCAGGCCGCGATGGCCGGCCTGCCCTGCACGGTGCGCATCCTGCCGCAGACGGATCAGGGCCACGCCAAGATGGCCTACGTCTGGCAGCTCAACCGGTCGCGCGTGGCGGCCATCGGCAACGGGCGCAACGACCGCCTCATGCTCCAGGCGGCCAGGCTGGGCATCGTGATCCTCGGGCCGGAGGGCGCATCCGTGGACACCCTTCACGCGGCGGATGTCGCCGTGCCCAGCATCCATGCCGCGTTCGACCTGTTGCAGCACCCGCTGCGCCTCGTCGCGACGCTGCGGTCGTGAGGGCCGCGGGGCTGCGAGGCTGTCTGATTGGTAACCCGGAGACACACCTCACCCCCTCGGCTCCCCCTCTCCTGATCCGCAGATCAGGAGAGGGGGTCTGGGGGTGAGGCGACTCTCAGATCGGTTCTTATTCAACGGAGGAACTATGGAGATCGTGGTCAAGCAGGCGGACCTGACCCAGGAGGCCGCCGATGTCGTCATCGTGAACCTGTTTCAGGGCGTGACCGTGCCCGGCGGCGCGACCGGCGCGGCGGACATCGCGCTGAACGGCGCCATCCGCGAGGTCATCGCCGCGGGCGACTTTACGGGCAAGGCCGGCGAAACGCTCGTGCTCTACCCGCGCGGGGCGCTGCCCGCGCGCCGCGTGCTCGTCGTGGGGCTGGGCGAGGCCGACAAGTTCGACCTGGCAGGCGTCCGCCATGCCGCGGCGGCCGCGGCGCGCAAGGCGCGCGACCTGGCCGCGCAGACCGTGGCGACCATCGTCCACGGCGCGGGCATCGGCGGGCTGGACCCGCAGGCCGCCGCGCAGGCCGTCGTCGAGGGCACGCTGCTCGGCCTGTACCGCTTCGAGGGCTACAGCTCGAAGAAGCCGAAGGACTGGAAGGCGGACCCGGCCGCGCTGGTCGTGTTGGAGCGCGACGCGGGCCGCGTCCCGGCCATCGAGGCGGGCGTGCGCCGCGGCCAGGCCATCGCCGCCGGCGTTTGCCTGGCGCGCGACCTGGTCAACACCCCGGCCAACTACATGCCTCCGCTGCGCATGGCCGAGCAGGCCAGGGCGCTGGCCCAGGAGACCGGGCTTCAGGTGCAGGTGCTGGGCCGGGCCGAGTGCAAGGCGCTCGGCATGGGCATCTTCATGGCCGTCGCGGAGGAGTCGGAGCAGGAGCCGCAGTTCATCATCCTGGAACACAATGCGGGCCGGCCGGATCTGCCCACGGTCGTGCTGGTCGGCAAGGGCGTGACCTTCGATTCGGGCGGCATCTCGCTCAAGCCGGGCGAGGAGATGTGGCGGATGAAGGACGACATGGCGGGCGCGGCCGCGGTCATCGCGGCGCTGGGGGTCGCGGCCCGGCTGGATCTGCCGCTGCACGTGGTCGGGCTGGCGCCGTGCGCCGAGAACCTGCCCGGCGGCCGCGCGCAGAAGCCGGGCGATGTCTTCGTCGGCATCACGGGCAAGACGATGGAGGTCATCAGCACTGATGCGGAGGGGCGGATGCTGCTGGCGGATGCGCTCGGCTACGCCGCGCGCTATGCGCCAGCCGCGGTCGTGGACATCGCGACGCTGACCGGCGCGCAGGGCATCGCGCTCGGCCCGCTGGCCGCGGCCGTGTTCAGCAACGACGAGCCGCTGGCCGAGCGGCTGCTGGCCGCGGGCGACGCGTCCGCGGATCGCGTATGGCGGCTGCCGCTGTACGAGGAGTATCTGGAGCCGATCAAGAGCCAGGTGGCCGACGTGAAGAACAGCGGCGGACGCTTCGGCGGCGTCGGCTCCAGCGCAAAGTTCCTGGAACACTTCACCGAGGGCTATCCCTGGGCGCATGTGGACATGGCCTCGGTGGCCTGGAGCGACGAGGACAGGCCCGCGCGGCCGAAGGGCGCGACGGGCTACGGCGTCAAGCTGTTCGTGGCCTTCCTGGAGTCATACCGGGGATAGGGCCGGCCTTTCGAGCGGGCTTAAAAGGCCAGCCGCGGCCGTCCCGGGTGGGGCGGTCGCGGCTGGCCCTTGCAGGCTGGCGGGTCGTTCGCCGCGCGGCCGCGTCAGGCCGCGTGGCGGCGGCGCTGCCGCCAGACATAGGCCATCAGCCCGGCCAGCGAGAAGGCCGAGCCGACCGCCGCGCCCATCAGCCAGCGCCGATCCATCACCGGCTGGACGACGCTGGCCGCCAGGTCGCGGTAGGATAGCGGCCATTCGACCGTGGGGGGCCGGATGTCCAGCTGCTGCCGGGCTGCCCGCTGGCGGGCCGCGGCCAGCAGGCTGTGTTCGAGCTCGCTGCGGAAGGCCGGCCGCACGGGCACGGGCGCGATGAGGTCCGACATCTCGCGCGCCAGATTCAGAAAGGGCGCGACGTTGAGGATGTGGCTATCCTCGGCGCGCCGTAGCCGGTCCGTGCCTTCCGGTTGCAGTGTATTGCCCTCGCGGCCTGCCATGTCTGTTCTCCCTCGAACGAATCTCTTCACCAACCTCGCGCTTCGAGGTCGGCCTTGAGCGCCTTCAACGTGCGAAAATAGAGCGACTTGATCGAGCTTTCCGTCCGGCCCATCAGTTGGCCGATCTCCTCGTTGGAGAGCCGGTCGGCAAACTTCAGGATCAGCAAGCGCTGGCGATCCTCCGGCTGGCGGCGGATGGCCGACCACAGGGCCTGCTTACGCTCGTTGGCCTCGGCGGCCCGCTCGGGGTTCTCCGCGGGCTTGCCCGTCAGCTCCAGGTCGTCCAGCGGCGTGGTGCGCCAGCGGCTGCGCGAGCGGTGATGGTTCGCCACCAGGTTGTGCGCGATGCGGTAGAGCCAGGCAATGAACGGCACGCCCTGATCCGTGTACCGATGGATGTTGCTCAGCGCCTGATGAAAGGTGCGCGCCGTCAGATCCTCGGCGTCTGCCACGTTGCCGGTGCGATAGTAGATATAGGTATAGATCCGCTCCACCGTCCGCCGATAGAGCTCGCCGAACGCGTCAGGGTCGCGCCGCGCCAGCTCGACGAGCCGCGGCTCCGGCAACTCCGCATAGCCGGCCGCGAGCATCTGCAAGATGTGGCCGCGGCCGTCGGGGTCGCGGCCC
Source organism: Chloroflexi bacterium ADurb.Bin325 (assembly GCA_002068935.1). GTDB lineage: Bacteria > Chloroflexota > Anaerolineae > CG2-30-64-16 > CG2-30-64-16 > MWBF01. Next base: position 3,080 of record MWBF01000051.1, on the reverse strand, counting down.
GTTTCTGCTTCTTCGGGCGTCTGGCTGTGTAACCCTGCCATGGACTATAACACTCTGGTTCGGCAAAGGACGCGGCCGATGGATCGGATCCGCCGCCCGCTCAATCGCCGCCGTAGACGCCGACGCCGATGGCGCCGGGGCCGACATGCACGCCGAGGACCGGGCCCAGATCCGCAACATAGAAGCCGCTCGCGCCGAACGCGGCCGCCAGCTTATCGCCCAGGGCCCGCGCCTCGTCCGCGGCCAGGGCCTGCGTGAGCGCCAGGCGCACCTGCGGCCCGCGCGCCGGGACCTGGTTCAGCAGATACTCCTGCGCGGTCTCGAGGGCCTTTGCGCGCGACCGCGCCCGCGCCACCGGCCCGATTTCGCCATCCGCAATCTGCAACAGCGGCTTGAACTTGAGCAGCGTGCCCACGAAGGCCTGCGCCTTGCCGATACGCCCGCCCTTTTGCAGATACTCCAGCGTCTCCAGGACAAAGACGACCTGGAGCTTCTCGCGCATGGCCGTGAGGCGTTCGACGATCTCCGCGCGCGTCTTGCCGGCCTCCGCCAGCCGCACGGCCTCATCGAGCAGCATGCCGAGGCCGATCGAGGTGCTCAGCGAATCGACCACACTGATGGGCCAGTAGGGGTAGGTCTGTTGCGCGGCGAGCGCCGCGGCATACGTGCCGCTCAGCTTCGACGAGATCGTGATGGCCACGACCTCGTCGCCCGCCGCGCAGAACTGCTCGAAGGGGGTCAGGAAGTCGGACGGGACCGCCTGCGACGTGGTCGGCAGCGGGTCGCTCGACGGCAACCGCCGCCAGAACTCCTCGCGGCTGATCTCCACCCCATCGCGCAGTGAGGTCTGGCCGAAGACCACGCTCAGGGGAACCACGGCCACCCTGGGATGGGCCATGAGCTCGGGCGGGGCCTCGCAGGTGGAATCGGTGACAATACGAATCATGATGATACCTCATGGAACAGGATGAGAGCTGCCGGGGATAGAATGATTTGGCCGGCGCTTCATTGTAGGCGGAAGCCGGGCCTTTGTCAATGAAAACGCACGCCGCGCGCCCTGAATCTGCTTTGACAACCTCCGCCAGTCGTGCTATGATCCTGCCATGTTGTGGTGTTTTATGTTCCGACAGCTGCTTCCTCAGGCCGCGCCCTACTCGTATCAGGGGGGCGTATCCGCCGCGGGCCGCGCGCCCCGGCCGACTACGCCCCGTCTCCCGCGGTAATTGCAGGCTGTCGCGCCCGACATCATCCCATCGACCCATGAGGCGTGGCGCTGGCCACGCTTTTTGTTTGCGTCCGACACGCAATTCCGATACGACCATACCGCAGACAGATTACGGAGTAAGACAAATGAGCCCGTTTCGACCGGTAGAAGAACAGCTCGCGCTGCTGATGCGCGGGGTCGAGTTCGGCGACGCGACCACTCGCGTCAACATGGAACAGGAGCTGCGCGCGCGGCTGGCCGAGTCGCGCCGCGATGACCGCCCGCTGCGCGTCTACTGCGGCTTCGACCCGACCGCCAGCGACCTGCACCTGGGCCACACCGTGCCCCTGCGCAAGCTGGCCCAGTTCCAGGAGCTGGGGCACGAGGTCATCTTCCTGATCGGCACGTACACCTCGCTCATCGGCGATCCGAGCGACAAGACCAACGCGCGACGTCAGCAGACCGAGGAGCAGGCCCGCGAATACGCCAAGACCTTTACCGACCAGGCCTGGAAGGTGCTCGACCCGGAGCGCACGCTGATCATGTACAACGGCGAGTGGCTCTCCAAGCTCATGTTCAAGGATATCATCGGCCTGGCGTCCAACTTCACCGTGCAGCAGTTCCTGGTGCGCGAGAACTTTGCGCTGCGCCTCGAGAAGGGCGACCCCATCTGGCTGCACGAGTTCATGTACGCGCTGATGCAGGGCTACGACGCGGTCGCCATGCGCACCGACATCCAGATCGGCGGGACCGACCAGCTCTTCAACCTCATCGCGGGGCGCAAGCTGATGGAGGCGTTCGGGCTGCGGCCGCAGACCGTCCTGACCTTCCCGATCCTGGTCGGCACGGACGGCGTGCTGCGCATGAGCAAGTCCACCGGCAACCATATCGGCATCAACGAGCCGCCGGAGGTGATGTTCGGCAAGGTGATGAGCATCCCCGACTCGGCCATGCGCAACTTCTTCGACCTGGTGACGCGCTTCTCCAACGAGGAGATCGCGCACAAGTTCGCGCAGTTGGAGGCGGGCGAGCTGCACCCGCGCGACCTGAAGATGCAGCTCGCCTTCGAGATCGTCGACATCTTCCAGGGCCGCGCGGCCGCGGAGGCGGCCCAGGAGCACTTCCGCGCCGTGTTCCAGCAGCGCGAGCTGCCGTCCGATATGGAGGAACTGAGACTGGTCCAGCCGGTCAGCCTGGTGGAGCTGCTCACCAACTCCGGCCACGCGCCGAGCAAGAGCGAGGTCCGCCGGCTCGTGCAGGGCGGCGGCGTCAGGCTCGACGGCGAGCGGGTGAACGACGCCAACCTCGTCATCGCGCCCGACCGCGAGCACATCTTGCAGATGGGCCGGCGCAAGTTCATCAAGCTCGTGCCGTAGGTTTGCGTACTGCTGGGCCGGTCTTGATTGTGGCTTTGGCACAGCCAAGACCGGCCCCCCTCTCACATTATCCAAGCCTGTAAGCGGTCATCTCCCAGGGCGGCTTCATAGTGCGCCAGATGAACCCGCCTGGCAACTGAAGTTGCGGCTATCCTTGCGCAGTCTGCCTGCGCAGACTGGAAACTAACCGGCGCAGGCCGGTTTCGTAGGGGTAGCCGCAGTTTCAACTGCCAGGTGGAAGGCCCGATTGCAACCTGACTTCGCCCTGTCATCTCCCCCTCACCCGGGCCGCAGGCCAAACTAAAATTCTGTATTTTCCGTCACCAGCACGCTTCTTTTTTGCGCGTTTGGCGTTGACAGTGTATATGTATTCTGTTTCTACTTCGCCCCCGAGGCAGCCCCATGCGCAAAATCCGCTGGCTCTCTATCCTGACGCTGAGCTTGCTGGCCATCATCGCCGCCGGCCATCTCGCCAGCCGCAGCAACGGTGTCACGGCGGC
>MWBF01000050.1 GCA_002068935.1 Chloroflexi bacterium ADurb.Bin325 | reverse complement strand
GGGCTGGCGCGGCTGCTGCTGGCCGAGCCGGATCTGCTGCTGCTGGACGAGCCGACCAACCACCTCGACATCGTCGCGCTGGACTGGCTGGAGACCTATCTCACCGGCTATCCGGGCGCGGTGCTGATCGTCTCGCACGACCGCGCCTTCCTCGACCGCACGGTGACGCACATCCTCGCGCTCGACGACGCCACCCACACGCTCAAGCAGCACGCAGGGACCTACAGCGACTATGCGGCCAGCCTCGACCGCGAGCTGGACAAGCAGTGGGCCGCGTATCGCGAGCAGCAGGAGCGCGTCCGCCGGCTGGAGGGCTCGATCCGCCGGCTGAGCGGGCAGGCGAAGAACATCGAGGCCGAGACGATCCACTACCACTGGCGGCGCATCGCCAAGGATCTAGCGCGGCGCGCGGTGGTGCAGAAGGCCCGGCTGGAACGGATGCTGGCCAGCGAGGAGATGGTCGACAAGCCGGGGCAGGCCTGGAAGATGAAGCTGGAGTTTGTAGATACCCCGCGCAGCGGCCAGGACGTCCTGATGATCCACGACCTCGCCTTCGGCTATGGGCCGCGCAACGGCCCCGGCAGCAAGCCGCTGCTCGACGGCGTCAACCTGCACCTGGGCTACGGCGAGCGCGCGATGCTGATCGGGCCGAACGGCAGCGGCAAGACCACGCTGCTCCGGCTCATCACCGGGAAGCTGCGCCCCTGGGCGGGCGAGATCCGGCTGGGCCGCGGGGTGCAGATCGGCTATATGGCGCAGGAGCAGGAGACCCTGGACATGGCCGCGACGCCCTTCGACCTGATCCGCCGGGCCGCGGCGCTCGACGAGACCGAGGCGCGCAGCTTCCTGCACTACTTCCTCTTTGCGGGCGACGAGGTGTTTGTGCCGGTCGGCAAGCTCAGCTTCGGCGAGCGCAGCCGGCTGGCGCTGGCGCTGCTGGCCGTCCAGGGGTGCAACTTCCTGCTGCTGGACGAGCCGATCAACCACCTGGACATCCCCTCGCGCGAGCGATTCGAGCGGGCCATCGCGCGCTTCCAGGGGTCGGTCCTGGCCGTCGTCCACGACCGCTACTTCATCGAGCGGCTGGCGACGACCATCTGGACGCTGGAGGGCCGCACCATCCAGGTGCAGCGAGAACCGCCCCCATCCCGGCCTTCCCCCGTCCCGACGGGGGAAGGAGGTCTTTCCTCTCCTGCCGCAGCGGAAGATGGGTAGAGTGGGGTTGGCCCCCATCCCGACGAGGAAGGAGATGTACCCTCCCCTGCGCAGCGGGGGAGGGTTAGGGTGGGGGCTGGGATTGGCCCCCATCCCGGCCTTCCCCCGTCCCGACAGGGGAAGGAGATGTGCCCTCCCCTGCGCAGCGGGGGAGGGTTAGGGTGGGGGCCAAGGCCCCACCGCCTCCCAGATCTTCTCTACCACCGCATCCAGCTTCTCGAATACCTCCTCGTTCGTAAAGCGGATCACCCGATACTGCTTCTGTTCCGCCAGCCAGGCTGTTCGCGCAGCGTCGTAATCGGCTTGTTCCGCGTGGACGCCGCCATCCACCTCAATCACGAGCTTGGCCTCGGCGCAGAAGAAATCTACGATGAAAGGGCCGACCGCGTGTTGCCGACGGAAGTGTGCGCCGCCGATCTGGCCATGCCGGATACGCGCCCATAGCCGACGCTCCGCGGGCGCCATCTCGCGGCGCAACTCCCGCGCCCGGGCCTGAAGTTCGGCCGACGTTCGCCAGCGCATGGGTACCTCCCTATCTCGCCCGGCCTTCCCCCGTATCACGGGGGAAGGGACGATGTTCCCTCCCCTGCGCAGCGGGGGAGGGTCAGGGTAGGGGCCGGGGTTGGCCCCCATCCCGGCCTTCCCCCGTCCCGACGGGGGAAGGAGGTCTTTCCTCTCCTGCCGCAGCGGAAGATAGGTAGAGTGGGGTTGCCCCCCGTCCCGACAGGGGAAGGAGATGTGCCCTCCCCTGCGCAGCGGGGGAGGGTCAGGGTGGGGGCTGGGATTGGCCCCCATCTGCCGCCCCCCCGACCGAACCAGGACGGCCGCGAATCACCCCAGCCGCAGCCCGTAGCTGCGGTTTTCGACGTGGCCCTCGGCCACGCCCGCCCAGAGCCGGGTCGGCCGGGCATCCAGCAGCGCGAAGCCGAGGCGGGTGTAGAGGGCCACGGCTGCGGTGTTCAGGCTGGTCGTGCGCAGGTGCACGCCGGGGATCGCGAGGTAGCGCAACTGGCGCAGATGGGCCTCCATCAGCCTGCGGCCCGCGCCCTGCCCGCGCCAGCGCGCGGCCAGGTTGATGTGCAGATGGGCGGGGTATGCGGCCAGGTCGACCGGCGGGAACTCCCCGCGCAGGGCCGCCGCGATCTCGGCGCAGACGTGGCGCACGGTGGCGCGGCCCACCCGATAGCGCCGGCGCAGCAGGTTCAGCGCGATGCGCGGCGCGATGCACGCGGCGACGCAGCGGTCGCGGCGTCGCGTGTCGGTGCAGCCCGCCAGAAAGCCGGCCACCTCGTCGCCCGCCGCGGCCACCCAGAGGTGCTCAGGCTCGTAATCGACATAGAAGCGGTAGATGGCGTCGCAGAACAGACGGCGGTCGTCCAGATACGCCTCGACCGGCGCGCCGAAGGCGGCCGTATCCGCGGCGATGCGCATCACCGCCGCGCGGTCGGCCTGCCGGTAGGGGCGTATCGTCAGCGCGTCCGTCATAGGCCCCCTGTCGCGGCCTCGCGTCCCCCCGCGCCGTAGCGCCGATAGAACCAGCGCTTGGTCAGCTCCGCGGCCGTCAGATAGAGCGCCACGATGCCGAAGATGAACAGCAGATACAGCGGCGGCAGCGGGGTGAAGCCCAGCACGCGCGCCAGCGGCGAGTAGGGCAGCCCCAGCGTCAGCAACATCACCGCGGCGGTGACCAGCAGCATGGCGCGGCTGGGCCGGCTGCGCAGGAACGGCAGCCGTGTGCGCAGCGCGAAGACCACCACCCCCGCGGAGAGGATCGACTCGATGAACCAGCCCGTCTGGAAGCTCTGCTGATCGGCCTTCATCAGCCAGAGCAGCACGCCGAACGTGGCGTAATCGAACAGCGAGCTGAGCGGGCCGAAGACCAGCATGAAGCGGCGGATGAAGCGGATGTCGATGCGGTGCGGGCGGTCGACCATCACGTCGTCCACGCGGTCGCCGGCGATGGTCATCTCCGGCAGGTCGGTCAGGAAGTTTATCAGCAGGATCTGCTTGGGCAGCATCGGCAGGAACGGCAGGAAGAGCGATGCGCCGGCCATGCTGAACATGTTGCCGAAGTTGGCGCTGACCGCCATGAACACATACTTGAGCGTGTTGGCGAAGGTCATGCGGCCGCGCACGATACCCTCGCGCAGCACGTCCAGATCCTGTTTGAGCAGCACCAGGTCGGCGGCCTCCTTGGCGACATCCACCGCGTTCGCCACCGAGATGCCCACGTCCGCGGCGTGCAGCGAGGGCGCGTCGTTGATGCCGTCGCCCATGTAGCCCACCACGTGGCCGCGCTTCTTGAGCGCCAGGATGATGCGCTCCTTCTGGTTGGGGTCCACCTCCGCAAAAATGGTGGTGTCCTCCACCGCGTGCCAGAGCGCCTCATCGCGCAGTTCGTCCAGCTCGCCGCCGGTCAACACCTGCGCATCGCCCAGCCCCACGGCCTGCCCGGTGTGGCGCGCGGCCAACTTGTTGTCGCCCGTGATCACCTTGAGCCGCACGCCGAGCCGGGCCAGCGCGCGGACGGTCTCCTGCACGCCGGCCTTGGGCGGGTCGAAGAACAGTAGGAACCCGGCGAAGGTCATGTCCGTCTCGTCCGCCACGGTGAAGGGCTGCGTCCGGCCGTCGACCGGCCGGACCGCCACCCCCAGCACCCGGTAGCCCTGGTCGCTCCAGGCCGCGTATCGCTGCCGGATGGCGGCCTGCATCTCCGCATCGAGGGCCTCTGTCCCCTCCCCGACCTGCGCCCGCGAGCAGGCCGCCAGCACGTTATCCAGCGCGCCCTTGGTGATCATGCGGTACGCCGCGCCCTCCTGCACGACAACCGTCAGGCGCTTGCGGGTGAAATCATACGGCAGCTCGTCCACCTTGGCGTACGCCGCGGCCCCCTGCGCGCCACCCCTGACGATCGCCTCGTCGAGCGGGTTGGCCAGGCCCGTCTGCAGCGAGGCGTTCAGATAGGCGTACAGGCCCACCTGCGCCGAGGGTTCGCCGTACACATCCAGCGCGCCGTCTAACTGCACCACCCCCTCGGTCAACGTGCCGGTCTTGTCGGTGCAGAGGATGTCCATGCTGCCGAAGTTCTCGATCGATTCGAGCCGGCGCACGATGACGCCGTGCTGCGCCATCTGCTGCGCGCCCTTCGACAGGTTGATGTTGATGATCGCGGGCAGGAGCTGCGGCGTCAGCCCGACCGCCAGCGCGATCGAGAAGAGCAGCGAGTCCAGCGGCGGCTTGTGGAATAACACGTTGAAGAAAAAGATGCCGAGCACCAGCAGGAACATCACCTCGGTGAGCAGATAGCCCAGCCGGCGGACGCCGTGTTGGAATTCGGTCTCCGGCGGGCGCAGGGCCAGGCGGCCGGCGATCTGGCCGAACGCGGTCTGCGCGCCGGTCTGCACGATGAGCGCCCTGGCGCTGCCGCTGCGGACGTTGGTGCCCATGAAGACGACGTTCGTCCGCGCGGCCAGCCCCGCGTCCGCGGGGACGACGCCCGGCTGCTTCTCCACCGGGAAGGTCTCGCCGGTCAGCACCGCCTGGTTGACGAAGAAGTCGCGCGCCTCCAGCACCAATCCGTCGGCGGGGATCAGGCTGCCCGCGGAGAGCAGCACCACGTCGCCGGGGACGATCTCCGCGGTCGGCAGCGCGACCGTCTTGCCGTCCCGCAGGACCTCGGCCTTGAACGCGATCTGCCCCTTGAGCTTCTCCGCGGCGTTGTGCGCGTTGTACTCCTGCGAGAAGCTCAGCAGCGCGCTGCCCAGCACGATCAGGAGGATGATGATCGCGTCCGCCCAATCCTGGAGGAAGGCCGAGACGATGGTCGCCGCGATCAGGATCAGGACGATCGGGCTTTTGAACTGATCGAGGAACAGCCCCAGCCGCGTAACCCGCGCCTCGGCCCGGATGCGGTTGGGGCCGACGCGGCCCAGCGCGGCCTGCGCGGCCTCGGAGCTCAGCCCGGCCGCGGTCGAGTTCACGCTGCGGAGGACGGCGTCGGCCGGCTCCGCCCAGAACGGGCCGGCCGTCATACGCCTGCCCCCGCGCGGGGGGTCGATGCCGTCAGCAATCTCATTTCAGCAACTGCCTTTCGAACGAAAAGGGCAGACGCCCGGATCGAGCATCTGCCCATCTGCCATGAGCGGCGTCCCGAAGGCCGGCTCACGCGGCCTTCGATGCCCGCGCTACCAGAGTCTGTGCACCGGGAAGGTCGGCAGGGCCTCGATCTGGCTTTTGTCGAGCTTCAGGGTCACGGTATCGGTCTTCGTCTCATCGATGGCCGAGAGGGGGATGAGCACGTCCCGCTGGCCCCACAGGTGGCCCTCGCGCATCACGAGATGGGTGATGCGGTCGTTCTCCGGGTTGATCACGAACTCATCGACCCGGCCCACGTCGCCGTCGAGCGCCTTCACGCGGTCGCCGCGGCGCACCGCCAGCTCGCCCGGCGGGACCTGCTGATGCTCGACCGGCACCATCATCGTCTCCGGCGCGCCGACATAGGGCCAGTAGTAATACGACCCCATCCCGTAGCTCGCAAAGTCGGGGCGCGCCGGCGGGATCGGCTCTTCGACGAACTCCGTCCGGACGAATGCATCCATCTGCGCCACTTCCGCCTTGCTGCAACGCAACATGATCGTATCGGCCACGCTTTCGGACACGGCCTCGACCGGCACGATGTTCTCCGTGTGGGGCCAGGCATCCGCCTTGACCACCAGATGCGTCACCTTGCCGCTGACCGGGTTGATCAGCACATAGACCGACCGTCCATAAACGCCATCCGTACACTCGACCGAAGCCTGCAAAGGAATCTCCATCATAACCTCCGCGAACAAGATAAGGATCGGAGCGGCGCTGCCGGCCGCCGCCAACCGCTGGCCGGGCAACCGGTAGCGCAACGGGCTGGCGCGTCACGTCCCGTCAGCGTCTCCGCCGTGCGCTCATCATCCGCCGCAAAATTATCGCGCCCCTCCCGTCGAATATCAAATCCAGGGGTTGATTTTCCGGCCCCCCTTGTGGCATATTTCCCGACGTGGGTTTCTGGCGTCCTGCGAGATGTTGCGTTCGTCATAGTGTCTATCCGAAAACCTGCTGGGGCCGGTCTCTGACCGTGCCCCTGGCTCGGTCGGAGACCGGCCAGAGCAATGAGATGTTGCGTTCGTCATAGTTCACTCTTTGGCACGAGCGCTGGTCGGCGCCTCGACCGGGGCCGGGCTCCGGGTCCAGAACTCCTGGCGGGGATACGGCCTAACGATGCCCGCGCGATCACACGCGGCCAGGATGCGTTTCCGGAGTTCGCGCGCGACCTCCCACTGCTTGCCCGGCCTGGTTTTGATCATCACCTGCACGGTGATCGCCCAGTCGCCCAGGCTCATCGGCCCAAACACCTGCGGCGGCTCCAACAGGAGCGGGGCAAAGGCGGGGTCCAGCGCAAAGCTCGCCGCAGCATCGCCCAGCACGCTGAGGACGTGATCCATATCTTCTTCGTAGGCGACGTTCACATCCACGACCGCCCGCGACCACTCCTTGGTCAGGTTTGAGATGATGCGTACCTCGCCATTGGGGATGATGTAGAGTTGGCCGTCGTCGCCGCGCGCACTGGTGGTGCGCAACGTCAGGTGCTCCACCTCGCCGGTCAGAGCGCCGACCTGGATGGTATCGCCGACAGCATATTGATTCTCGATGAGAATAAAGAAGCCGCCGATCATATCCTTGATGAAAGTCTGGGCGCCGAGGCTAAGGGCCAGGCCCGCCACGCCTGCGCTGGCAAGCAGCGGCGTGATATTGATGTCGAAGTCGCTCAACAGCATCAAGATCGCCGCGCCGATGATTACAACGGTCATCCCCCAACCGATGACCTCAACCAGCGTCAACGCCTGCTGCCGCCGTTCGTGGGGCAGGTGCTCTTGGGACTTCAAACTGCGGAGAAGCCGCGCGCGCACAATTTGGGCGATCACCAGGCTCAAGATCGCGACGGCGATGATCAACGTGCCGGAAAGCAGATGTTTTTCCAACAGGTTCATGCTCACAACCAGTTCCGGTGATGCCAAAACCAGCGGTTTCTATCTTTTGTGTTAGAGCTCTGCGTTGCGCTTGCGCAGACGCAATCCCAGGCCCACCAACATGGCGCCGAAGAGAATCGCGTACACGCCGATCAACCAGGTGATGGTCAGCGCGCCGGCCGCCGGGAAGATCAGGATGAGCACCCCCAGGATAAACGATGCAATACCGCTCAGCGCCAGGAGCCATTCACCCTGGATTTCTTTCCGCAAACGGATCGCCGCGACGATTTCCAGCACGCCGGTCGCGATAGCCCAGAACGCGATGACGTAGATCAGCATCAGCACCGCCAGGCCCGGCCACAGCAGGATGATGATCCCCGCGGCAATGCTGATCAGCCCTTCCAGCAAGAGCGCCCACCAGCGCTCGTGCCCGCCGCGGTGGGTGAAGGCGGCGATGATCTCGAAGACGCCATCCACCAGCGCATACGCGCCAAAAAACAGGACCAGGACCTCGAGCGTCAGCCCGGGCCACACGAGCGCGAGCACGCCATAGAGCAGCGCGATCACGCCGCGCAAGACGACAACCCACCAGTTGCGAGCCAATTGTGTCAACATGACGGCCTCCTTAGCTGTGAAAGGAATCTCCATCATAACTTCCGCGGACAAGATGAGGATCGGAACGGCGCTGTCGGCTGCCGCCAATAGCCGGGCGTGCAACGGGCTGGCGCGTCACGCCCCGTCAGCGCCTCCGCCGTGCGCTCATCATCCGCCGCAAAATTATCGCGCCCCTCCCGTCGGATATCAAATCCAGGGGTTGATTTTCCGGCCCCTCTTGTGGCATACTTCCCGGCATGGGTTTCTGGCGTCTCCTGCGAGAGGAACCGATCACCACACGGTTGGCCGGGCCGGCGGATCGGGCCGCGGTCGCCGCGCTGCTCGCGCGCACCTGGCGGCGACAGGGCAGCCTGGCCGCGGAGGATCAGGTTGCGCTCTTGCAGGCGGGCATCAGCCCGCTGGCCGTGATCCACGACGAGGCGATCGGCTTCCTCGGCCTGTCCCAGCGGTCGGCCGCCAGCGCGGCCGCGTCCGGCCCGGCCGAGACCTGGGTGGACATCAACCTCGTCGCGCTGAACCCCGACCAGCGGCCGGAGCGCATCCTCGCGGCCCTGCTGGAGTGGGCGCTGCCGCTGCTGCGCCGGCGCGGGTGCGCGGGGCTGGTGTGTCTGACGAGCCTCTCCTGGCTGCAAGAGGGCCTGCTGCGGGCCGGCTTCCAGCAGGAAGATCAGGTCGTCACCTACGTCCACCACCAGCGTCGCCTGGGCATCGTGCCCGAGCCCGCGCAACTGCGCGCGGCCGGCGCAAGCGACGCGGACACCGTGCTCGCCATCAACGCGCGAGCGTTCGCCCCCTTCTGGCAATACGACGATGCGGTCGTGCTGAGCTGGCTGCTGACCGCGGACCGCGCCGTGCTGGCCTATATCGACGGCCGGCCGGCGGGGTTCGCGCTGACCACGGACGGGCTGTCCGGCAACTACGCGCACCTGATCCGCATCGCCACCGACCCGGACTTCCAGGGCCGCGGGGTGGGCCGGCAACTGGTCTACGACGCGCTGCGCCACGCCTACGCGGCCGACGCGCCCGGCCTCGCGCTCAACACGCAGGCCAGCAACCGCTTCTCGCGGCGGCTGTACGAGTCGCTCGGCTTCCGGGCCACGGGCCAGGCGCTCTCCGTGCTGGTGTATCGTCTGGGCGATGCAAGGGCATAACGCCGGCGCGTAGTCCGCGCTGCGCCGCCGGTTGCGAACCTACGGGTCGGCCGATGCGTAGGCGGCCAGCAGCCGCGCGCCGATCTCGCGCCAGTCGAACCGGCTGACCCAGGCCAGGATCTCCGGCCGCGCGGCCTGCCAGTCGTGTTGCTGCGCGACCATCAGCGCGACGGTCAGGCCCGCGGGCTGCGCGGGGTCGTAGAGCACCCCGCGCGCGGGCGTGACCAGGTTCGGGAAGGCGCCGATCGCCGGCGCGATGATGGGCAGGCCGAAGGAGAAGGCGAGGAGCGCCGCGCCGGAGGTCGTGATCTCGCGATACGGCAGCACGCAGATATCGGCCGCGTTGTAGTACGCCTGGATCTCCTCGGGCGGCACGAACTGCGGGTCGAGGCGGATGCGCGCATCCCCGGCCGCCAGCGCGGCCAGCGCCGCGCCGTATTCCGGCGTCCCCGGCTTGCCCGCCAGCAGCAGCCGCAGATGCGCGCCCGGCAGGCTGCGAAACGCGGGGATCAGCTCCTCCAGCCCCTTGTAGGGCCGCAGCAGCCCGATGCACGCATACACGAACGCATCCGCCGGCAGCCCCAGCCGGTCGCGCGCCTCAGCGCGGGACAGCGCATTGGGGTAGCTGCCGATATAATGGCCGTGAGGGATGACCGCGACGCCCGCGCTTCGCCCGTAGCGCGCGGCCAGCTCCGCCGCGGTGCGCTCGTCGTGGACGTGCACCACGTCCGCCAGGCGCAGCAGCCGCGCGCTGCCCCACTGCTCCGCGGAGCTCGCCTTCTCGTGGGGGTCGAGGTTGTGGACGGTGCAGGCGACGACGCCGCCGGCGCGCTGAAACGCGGCCAGCTCGCGAAACAGCCGGGCCAGCCGCGCCCGCCGCCTGAGGGCGTAGACGGGGGGTGCATTGCCGCCGCGGACGAGCAGGCGGCGCAGCAGGCCCGGACGCACGCCCTCGAAGCGGAGCGGCCGCGGCAGGTCATACCGATCCAGCCAGTGCAGATGGACGACATCCGGCCGCCAGCTTTCGGCCGCCAGCTCGCCGCTCACCCGCACATCCGCGCCGGCCGCGGCCAGCCCATCGTGCAGCAGGCCGAGATACGGATTGACGCGCGTGCCGACCGCGGAGAGCAGCAGCACGCGCGGCCCCCGGCTAACGTCCATCGCCCCGCCCCCTACATCGCATCCTGCCAGTCCGCCCAGAAGAGCGCGGCCAGATAATCGCAGGCCGCGTCGCTGCGGACGAGCAGGCTGACCTCGCGGTTGAGCTTGGAGGAGAGCTCGCCGCCGTTCAGGCTGCCGGCCATGACCCAGCCCGCGCCGGCCACGCGCGCCAGCAGCATCTTGTTATGGATGCCGCGGCCGGTCGGGTTGCCGCGCCGCGCCTCCAGATCCAGCCCCTCGACCCGCGCCAGCGCCCTGAGATATTCGACCGTGCGCAGGTTGCTGCGCGGGCTGCCGAGATCCTGGTTGTCGAAGAAGGCGTCCAGCAGCACGCGCACGGTCGCGCCGCGGCGCGCGGCGCGGATATAGGCCTCCAGCCGCGGGTTGGGGTCGCGGACGGGGTCGCTGTCGGAAGGCCCCCAGAACGACGGCTCGTCCAGCGCCTCGACCAGGAGGATATCGCCCGCGGCGGCCCGGCCGACCAGCCCCAGCCAGCCGTCGTGTGTGGCCAGCGCGTTCTCCGGCGCCTGCACCACCTGGAAGGTGAACGCGCCGCTCGCGCTCAGCGGCGTCGGGAAGCGCACCGGATAGAACGCGCCGCCGGTGAGATAGCTCGGCTGGAAGCCTGGCGGGGGCGCGCCGAGCTGCGCATCCTGCGGCTCCCACGGCCACACGTCGCGGTGGGCCGGATCGCTGTCCGCGGCAAAGATCGCCGCGAGCCGCGCCACGACCGACGGCGCATCGGTGACGAGGTAGAGGCCGCGCCGGCCCAGCGTGCCGTCGGCCTTCGGGTCATCGGGGAACGCGTCCGGGCTGAGGTTCTCGCTGCCGATCAGCGCCAGGCGCTCGTCCAGCACGAGAAACTTGGCGTGCTGGTAGGCGTAACGCCCGGCCACGTCCTGCGCGGGCTGGCTGCGCAGATAGGCGACGCGCGCGCCGGCCTGGCTGAGGCGCTGGACGACCCACCGCTGCTGATCCGTCACCCCGCCCGCGGGCGCGCCCTCCAGGAGCAGCTCCACCTGCACGCCGGCCTGCGCCCGCTCCGCCACGATCTCCGCCAGCCGCGCGCTCTCGAAGGTGTAGACCTCGATCTGGATGCGCGCCTGCGCGGCCTGCAACAGGCCGGCCAGCGCATCGAAGGCGTGGTCGGGCGCGATGATCGCCTGGAGGTTTGCGGTCTCCGTGACGGGCGGGCTGAGGAAGAAGCGGGCGAGATCCCAGCCGGGCCGCTGCACCCGGCGGCCGTCGATGACATCCGCCGGGTCCTGCGCCCAGTCCGCCCGCGTATCCGTGTCGGGGACCGGCAGGCCGCTGGCCTGGTCGAGCTTGCGGTAGAGGATCTGGCCCTCCGCGTCGAAGCTGCGCGTCGGGCGATACGGCTCGACCGCGGGGCCGCGCCAGCCGGTCAGCCCGCTGCCCGCGCCGGTGTCGCCCGCCTCGTAGACCAGCACGTCCTGGTACGTGCGATCCGGGCTGGCCAGCGTGACCCGGCCGCCCGTGTTGGCGAAGGTCGGCGCGCTGCCCGTCAGGTTCGGTACGCCGGGGTCGGTGTCCGCGGCGTACTCGCAGCCGGGCGCAAACGCAAAGCTGCGCCGGAAATCGGCGGCCTGCCGCGCGCACCAGAGCTGCGCATGGGGCGCGAGCACGATGCCGGCCGGGAAGACGACGGTGCGCTTCCCCGCCGTGAGCTGCCAGCCCTCCAACGATATCGGCTGCGCCAGCGGGTTGTAGAGCTGAAACGCCTCGTCCGGCTCGCCGGTGAGATAGGTGTCATAATAGAGCGCGCTGATCTGGACGGGCGCGGCCGCCGTGTCCCGTCGCAGCAGGGGCAGATAGACGGTCGGGCCGTCGGCCGCGAGCAGGCAGAGGACGAACAGAAGGGTGAGGCGTCTCATGGCATACCCCCGCCAGCAGGGCCGGCCCGGCTGCGCTGGCCGCTATCCCCAGCACATCACCAGCATCAGGTCGTTGACGTTCGTGCCGGTCGGCCCGCTCACGAGCAGGTCGCCCAGCGCGGCCAGGCACGGGTAGCTGTCGTTGGCGGCCAGCGCCGCGCGCGGATCCAGCCCCAGCCGCGCCGCGCGGGCGAGCGTGTCGTCCGCGCCTGCGCCCCCCGCGGCGTCGGTGGGGCCGTCCGTGCCGTCCGTGCCGAAGCTGACCACCGCCGCGGCGGCGCCGGGGGGCAATGTGTGGCCGCCCAGCGCCACGCCCGCGGCCAGCGCCAGCTCCTGGTTGCGCCCCCCGCGGCCCGCGCCCCTCAGCGTGACCGTGGTCTCGCCGCCGAGCACGAGGCACGCGGGCAGCGCGAGGTCGGATTGCCCGGCCGCGATGCCCTGCGCCAGGCCGGCCAGCGCGCGGCCGACCTCGCGCGCCTCGCCCTGGACGAAGCTGCTCAACAGCAGGCTGTGATAGCCCAGATCGCGCGCCCGCGCCGCGGCCGCGCGGCCCGCGCTGAGGTTATCGCCGACGATGACGTTGTGCACCCGCGCAAAGAGCGGATCGCCCGGCTTGGGCGTGTCCGGCAGCGCGGCGGATAGGCCGCGGCGCAGGTGCGCGATGACCGGGCCGGGCGCGCGTTCGAGGAGGCCATAGCGCGCCAGCACGGCCCAGGCGTCGGCGAACGTCGTCGGGTCAGGCGCGGTCGGCCCGGAGGCGATGGCGTCCAGCGGCGAGCCGACGACATCCGACAGGATCAGGCTGACCACGCGCGCGGGCGCGGCCAGCTCCGCCAGCCGTCCGCCCTGCAGCCGGGAGCAGTGCTTGCGCACCGTGTTGATCTCCGTGATGTCCGCGCCGGAGCTGAGCAGCAGGTCGGTCAGGCGGCGGTAATCCGCCAGCGAGACGCCCGCGGCCGGCAACGGCAGCAGCGCGGAGCCGCCGCCGGAGAGCAGCACGATGACCAGGTCGCGCTCCGTCAGGCCCGTCAACAGCGCCGCGATGCGCTCCGCGCCGGCCATGCCGGCCGCGTCGGGGGTCGGGTGGCCCGCCTCGGACAGGACGACGGGGCCGGTGGCCGCGACCGGCGGCTGCAATCCTGCCCCGTCCCCGGCGCGGCCGAAGCGCAGCCGCCAGTTGCCCGCGGCCGCCAGATGGCCGTGCTTGACGTTGACCTGGCCCGCGGCCACGCGGGGGCCGAGCGCCTGCTGCACGGCCGCGGCCATCGGCGCGCCGGCCTTGCCCGCGCCGACGACCAGGATGCGCCCGACATCCGCCAGGTCATAGGAGCGGCTGCCGACCGTCAGGCGGTCGCCTGCCAGCGCCAGATGCTGCAACACGGCCTGCTGCGGCTCCACGGCCCGCAGCGCGTGTTCGAGGATGCTCAGGATGTCGCTGCGGCGGCCGGCGGTCAGGGTCATGGCGGGCCTCAATGCGCTGCGCTGAGCGCCTGTTGGGCGGCCTCCGCGGGGGCCACGCCCTCTTGCAGCACGCTGACGATGGCGCGCTGGATGCGCGCCGCGGCCTGCACATAATCGGGGCCGATGGGCGGGCTGACCGCGACGCGCAACTGGCTGTCCAGAAACTGGAGGTAGGAGGCGCTGCGCATGGCGGCCAGGGCCGCGGGGCTGGTCGGCAGCCAGCCGGCCGCCTGCGCCCACGCGCCGCTGTTTTCGGGCTGCATGAGCCAGGCGATCAGCGAGGCCGCCGCGCGCTGGCGCTCCGGGTCGGTCGTCACGATGGCCAGCGCCCATCCCTCAGCGATGGGCGCGGCCGGCCCCGCCCAGCCGGGGGCCGCCGCATAGCCGCTCCCGCGCAGCGCCTCGCGCTCCGCCAGATACCGCCGAGCGCTGACATACGCCAGCGGCACCTTGCCCTGGACATAGACGCCCCAGACCGCGTCCGGCTCGACCAGCTCCTGCGCGCCCGGCGGCAGCACGCCCGACTTCGCAGCCGCGCTGTAGAATTCCAGCAGGCGGATCAGCGGCTCCAGCTCGAGCGCGGGCGCGCGCGTGACCGGGTCGATGCTCACGCCCGTGGAATAATACTGGCTGAGGACCGCGCGCGGCAGGCCCTCGGCGTGGCTGCTGGTCGCGCTGGCCTGCGGGTTGTTCAGCGGGAAGAGATACGGCAGGTTCTCCTCCAGCAGGATAGCCCACGTCGCGGGCGGCGCCTCCACCTGGCTGGCGAGATACGCGACGTGGGCTATGTTGGCGAGATGCTGCACGCCCATGCGGCGGCCCGCAAATACGCCCGTGTCGCGCGCAAACGGATACAGGCTCGCGATCGCGTCGCCGTCCAGCAGCATGTCGAGCGGCTGCAACAGGCCGGCCTCCACGGCTGGCTCCAGCTCCGCGATGTCGAGGGTGACGAGGTCGGGCAGGACCGCGGGCGCGACCGGCTGCGCGGTGCGCAGGAAGTCGAGCAGCCCGCCCTCGCCGTAGCGCGCCTTGAGGACCGGGGTCACCCGCACCCGTTCGTTCTCGCTGGCCTCGAACGCGGCAAGCTGCTCGGCCAGCAGCGGCCCGACGGGCTGGGGCGCTTCGGGGCTGTAGAACTCCGGCGTCCACCAGGTCAGGGTGAGCACCGCCTCGGTCGGCGCGGAGGAAGGGGCGCGGGCCGTGGCCGCGGCTGCGTCCGGCGCGGCGGTCGCGGGCTGCGTGGCCGCCGCGGCGGCCGCGGTCGCGGGCCGCGTGGCAGTCACGGCCGGGCCGGGCGTCTCGCCGGCGCAGGCGGACAGCGCGATGGACAGGGCTGTCAGCAGCGCGAGGAGGGCCGGGCCGCGCGGCCGGCGGTCGCGCGGGGGAGACGACAATTCGGGTGCTGATCGGTTGGCCATTGCAACTCCTGGCCGCGATTATAAACCGGGCCCGGGCAAAGGCCAAAGGCCGCGCGGCCCGCGCC
>MWBF01000049.1 GCA_002068935.1 Chloroflexi bacterium ADurb.Bin325 | reverse complement strand
CCCGCCATCGTCGTCGAGCCCTCGCCCAGTCCCGAAAACGAGAATGAAGAGCTCGCTGCCCATGAGACCATCGATGATGAGCAGACGGGGACCCTGCCGCTGCAGGATGAGGGGCGAGAAGCTGTAGAAGGAACTCCGACACTATCTGTGCCCCCTGCTCCGGAGTCTATGGAGTTCATCCACTTTGAACCTATAACAGATATTAGTAAAATTAAAAACTCTATAATTTACAAAATTGCTGGGGGCAAATATATACAAATTGACGATCTTGTGCCCAGAATAATACAGATGGATAACGGAGCAAGTGTCACCCTGTCTGAAGCTATATATTCAGAACTTCTCTCTCAAATACCTAAAACTGATCTAGAAAATATGACTCCTGAAGAATCACATAAGAGAATATCAGAACTAGCAGGATCAAGTGAATGGGCAGAAACTTTAAAATATTTCACTGATAAAAATAATGCAAATACATTAGGCAGAAATCTTTTAAATATAGGACCTACAGCTAAATTGTTCATATCACCTGATGGGTCAATCATTGACTTTGATCTTTTGCCAGATAGGAACGGACAATCAACTATAGTAACAGTATTACAGAAAAAAACTAACGGAAATGAGACCAAATACCTAAGGACAGGACCAAGTGAAGAACATTTACGTGAATACTATCTATCTAAGAGAGTAGGACAAATACTTATAGATATTTTATGGAGCGAAAAGCTTAATAAATTAATCTTAACTGACGGCTATGTAGCCACCTCATACTTTGATCCAGAAACAAACTCATGGAAAAAAGTAGAACCTAGTCAGATGCAGGATTATAAAGTCCTATCCCCAGAACAAGAAGAAAATTATATTATAGATCAACTCAAAACAAAAAAAGCTACTTATAATTCCGCACAATACGAGTTTACGGACTATATATCGACAAGTGAATATCCACAAACTTTCATATTAGTAGGAGGTGAAAATGGATTTACAGAGGAATTTGCTAATCAAATAAAACAAACTCTTAAATGGCTTCTAGATAAATCACCTACTTTTAGAAAAAATTATTTAGAGAGCGATATTAGATTTATAGCAAGGCCTACTAGTAATCCAGAAGATTATTTAAGTTGGCCAACTAATATCGGAAGAATTTATGGATATGAACTTAGTACTGATAGATTTTTTGGCTATGATATTACACAAAGAAAAGTATTACTGCCGCTTAATTTAGCTCATGAAATTTCGAGAATCGCAAAAATTCAAGAAGGTGTTTCAGGTGAAGAGCACGATAAAGCAGTATATAAAGATCAAGGAGAGATAGTAAACGAAATACTGACATACTTTACTAAGGAAGAACAAAAAGCCCTTTTATTTTTCCATGAAGGAGATGCTACCTATATGAATTTATCTCCTTAGTGCTTTATTTTTCTTCATATTTTTCACCACTTGAAAACCTGATTTTTTTCTTACATACTCTTAATATGAGGAAAATTTTAGTCTTTCTGTTAGTCATAGATTTAGGAATACACGTCACCCTTGCGCGGCCAGCGACCATTCGATGCGCCGGTCGGGCGCGGGCCGCAGCAGCGACCGGGGGCCTTGCGACTTGAGACCGCTGCCGCCATTGCCAGGTCCTCGCGCAGACTGCAATGCGCCGGTCCGCAGGGGCCTGGCAATGGCGGCCGTGTCAGTTATCGGGGGATTTTTCGGGCGGTCTCTCAGTCGCCGCGCGGCGGCCGCCAGCCCAGCTCCGCCGCGGCGCGGTCGATGGCGACCGTATCGCCGTCCTCGGCAATGTTGTAGATGCCGGCGCGGCCGCGGGTGATAGCCAGGAGCGCGGCCCTGGCGGCCTCCTCGACGTGCAGCGGGCTGGTGGACGGCCGGCCTTCGACGCCGGTGCCGGGGCCGTAGAGGTGGCCGTAGCGCAGGACGATGCCGGTGAAGGGGCCGTTCAATACCTGCTCCTCCAGACTGCGGACGCCGTGCGCGTTCTCGTCGATCGGGTCATCCTCGCGGTGGGGCAGGGGGCCGGCCGCGTAGACGAAGCTGATGCTCTCGGCGATCATCCGCTTTGCGCCGGCCGCGGCAGCCGCGGCGACCAGGTTGCGCGTGCCGACCTCGCGCAGCCGCGAGTTGGCCTCGAAGGTCGCGGGGCTTTGGGTCCCGTCGAGCAGGGGGGCCAGGTCGGTCAGTTGGTGGATGACGACCTCGGGCTGCGCCGCCGCGACGACGGCGCGCAGCCGTTCCGCATCGTAGACGTCCACCACCACCGGCTCCACGCCCAGGTCGGCCAGCATGGCGGTCTTCGCCTCGTAACGGGTCGTGCCGACCACCCGATAGCCGGCCGCGACCAGTTGGCGGCAGAGCGGCTTGCCGATAGCGCCGGTCGCGCCGGCCAGGAAGATCGTGGGTTTGGATGGATCGCTCATGTTGCCTCCATGTAGCTTCTTATTTCAGTCTGCGAAGGCAGACCTGGCAATGGTGGCCGCGGCTTCAGCCGCCGGGGGATGTTTGAACAGGCCTTTTAACGAGACAAACCTGTCAGGTCTGCGGCGAGGCGTTCGTGACATGCCCGCCGCGGGAACCCGACAGGTCCCACACTCCCTCCGCCGGTCGCTCAACTGTCGGGGTCGGAAGGGGCTTCTGCGGCCAGCCGGGCCTCGAGGTAGGCCTTGAGGACCACGGCGTCGTTGTGCTGCGTGTCTTTGGCCCCGTAGACCAGGGTGATGTCCCCGCGGGACGCGGCCTCCAGCAGCGGCTGCCAGCTCGCCGGGTTACGATCCAGCTCGGCGCGATAGCGCTGCTGGAACTCGGCCCAGCGTTCGGGATCGTGGCCGAACCAGCGGCGCAGCTCCGCGCTGGGCGCGACCTCACGCAGCCAGGCGACCACGTGCAGCGATTCCTTGCGCATCCCGCGCGGCCAGAGGCGATCGACGAGGAAGCGTTCCCCGTCGGTCGCCTCGACCGCATCGTAGGCGCGCTTGAGACGGATCAGGCCGCCTTGCCGATGCGCACCCGCCATGCCTCCGGACCCTCTTCCAGATAGTCCCAGGTGAACTGGCCGGCCAGCTCCGCCTGGAACTGGTAGTACAGCGGCTTGGGGTTGTGGTCGTTGACCAGGATGAAGCCCTCGCCCGGCCCCAGCGCCTCGAACTTCTCGAAGATCATGGGATGGCGATACATGGGCGGGATAGTGCGGATGTCCAACGTCGATTCGTCACTCATGAGATACAGACTCCTTGAAAGGTTGAGATATCGGGAGGCGGCGCAGCCGTCGCCGCGGCGCCTCCCGCACGATAGCGTCGAACGCGGCTCAGGCCGCGGCCTCCTTGCGCACCAGATAATGGTACTCGCGACGCCAGAACGGGCCGTGAGCCTCGGCCTGTAGCAGGGTGTTGCCGGAACGGGCGGCCCACTCGCGCAGCTCCCGCTGCGACGCGGGGTCGGTGCTGAGGATGGCGAGGGTCTCGCCGGCCGCGAGGCTCTCCATCATCTCCAGAAGCTGCACGAAGCCCGCCGCGCAGTTGCTGCCGCGGTTGTCCAGCGTCTTGGCAGCGGTCGGGGTCGCGATATCGGTCATGGCCGCGCCTCCTGGTTGCCGGGCGTATAGAGGTCGTCGAGCTTGCACATGCCCGCGATGGGCGAGCAGGCCCGCCACATGGGGCAGGTGATGAAGACGCCGACCAGCACGATGATGAGCGCGATCTTGACCAGGATCAGCCGGCCGATGGTGGAGGCGAGCAGCGCGCTGGGGTTGAGGCCGACATAGGGATAGGCCTGGATCAGCCCGGTGACGATCAGCGTCGGCAGGATCATGCGCACCACCACCCGGAAGCGCTCCAGCTGCTGGCTGGAGGCCACCACCACAGGGATGGAGACCATGCTGCGGGCCGCGGGCACCGCGATGAAGATGTTCCACAGCGCCGCGCCGAACCAGAGCCCGAACGCGGCCAGGTGCAGCCAGCGCACCGCCAGCGGCAGGGCCTGGCCGGCCTGGGCCAGCGTCACGTCGAACGCGGCCTGCACCAGCGCATCGAGCAGCAGCAGCGCCAGCGTCAGCCGGGCCAGCCCGCGCAGGCTGAAGGGGTCCGCGGCCGTGCGGCCATAGGCGAACCGTCCCGCGGCCAGTCCGATCCCAACCAGCAGCGCCAGCTCGGGCCAGATCAACCAGCCCACGCCCCAGCCGCCGAAGCGCCGCACATCGAACAGCGCGGCCAGCAGGAAGACCGGCAGCGCTATCTGGACGATGCGGCGAAAGCGCGCCTGGGAGGCCGCGACGAAGCGGGCGAAATAGGACGCCTGGGCCGGCTTCTCCGCGGGGCGGACGAACAGGCCCATCCACATATAGCCGCCGGTCAGGACGGCGTAGCCGATCAGGTGCAGCCAGCGCACGGCCACAGCCCCCGCGGCGCTCGCGCCGTGCGTGCTCATGGTCAGCCATGTGCCCACCAGCGAGGCGATGGTGATCACCGTCAGCGCCACCTTGGGCAGCATGTACTTGTCGAGCAGATGGGTGGAGGCCGTGACGGGCACGGACGAAGGAACGGTGTTCATCGTGTCACCTTCTGCAAGTTTCTGAAGGGCGAGCAGGCCGGCCCGCGGTCGTCCGCGGATGGCGCGAGAAGCCCCGACGGCGCGCGCAGCCGGGACAGCAGGTCGGTCATGCTCTTCTTCATGGCGGCATGGTACAATAGCCGCGCTGCTTTGTCTTTGACCTGGAACAAACGCGGGGGCGTCCTTCGGCTGCGTCCGCCGCCAGCGGCGGCCTCCGCTCAGGATGCCCCGCTGGCTCAGGATGCCCTCGCCTTCCTTTCGCATCCGAAGTGCGCGGAGGCGTCCCTGCTTGCGCCAGAGCAAAGACGGATCGGGGAAACTAAGGTAGACTGGCGACGCCGATATGGGCGGGGCGCTGAGAGGCGGGATTTTTCGCCGAGACCCGGCCTCCGTTCGGCTGTCTGTCGATATGCAACCCGATAATACACAACGAGGATACCTGATGACTACAGAACGTGTTTCGAACCTGAGCCCCGAACAGAGCGTTGGCGCATGGGTCACGGCCGACTATCGGCTGGCGGCCGTCTTCGAGCGCCACGGCATCGATTTCTGCTGCGGCGGCGACCGCTCGCTGAGCGAGGCCTGCGCGGAGAAGAACGTCAGCCTGGAGCTGTTCTTGAACGAGGCCCGTCAGGTGGCCGAGGCCCCGGGCGGCGGCGAGCAGTACGGCCAGTGGGCGCTGGACTTCCTGGCCGATTACATCGTCAACCAGTTCCATGTCTCCAACCGCCAGACCATGCCCCAGATCGCGGATTACGCGGACACGGTGGCCAACGTCCACGGCGCGGCCCATCCTGAGACGATCACCATCGCCAAGCTCTGGCCCCAGGTGCAGGGGGAGATGAGCATGCACATGCAGCGGGAGGAGCTGTTGGTCTTCCCGTATATCAAGCGGCTGGCCCGCAGCCAGGAGGACGGCGTCGCGCCCAAGCCGCTCGCATCCGGCTCGCTGCACGAGCTGATCGCCACGCTGGAGGCGGAGCACGATTCCGTTGGCGAGGCGCTGGCCGAGCTGGCGCGGCTGAGCAACGGCTACACCGTGCCTCCGGATGGCTGCCCGACCTATCGCACGCTCTATGCGCTGCTGGCGCAGTTCGATGCGGACACCAAGAAGCACGTCCACCTGGAGAACAATATCCTCTTCCCCAAGTCGATCGCCATGGAGGAGCAGCGGCTGAGCGCCGCCTCCGCATAACCCCGCCGCGAGGCCGCGTCGGATATTTCGAAGGCATGCACGGTGCAGGCATCCCGGCTGCGGGGCGTTACATAACGATGCCCGGCAGCCGCAGGATGCCTGCACTGTCCGCGTCCTATGACTGCATGCGCCGCGCGTGACGGCCTTCGTTTCGGAGCTGTTTGAAAAGCCCATCCCGGGCGGTTGGAGACCGCTGCCACATTTGCCAAGTCCCTGCGCAGACTTTGCCTCAGTCTGCGCAGGCAGACCTGGCAATGGTCGCCGTGGCTTCAGTCGCCGGGGAACTTTTCAAACAGGCTCTGATGCTCGCCGCCGGCCGCCCGCGCCACCGTAAAGGCTACGAACGCGCGCACCTCTGCCAGATCCGGCGCGTCCAACGGGTCGTCGCTTCGCTCCAGCCGCCAGCCTTGCGCCCGTTCGATCAGCCCGGCCCACTGCGGGTAGGCCGTGCTCGCCCAGGCCGCGGCCGCGGGCTTGGACGCTTGCAGCCCCTGCGCCATCGAGTAGAGCGCCCGGCACATCGTCAGCACGACGTATGCCTGGGACCCCCGCCGCTCCTCGATCTCGTTGCCCTCCACTACGGCCCCGCGCCACCAGTCCAGATGCTCCCGTACGATCTGGATGAACTCATCCCGGCTGATGTGCGGAATCACGGCCTGTGGCGGCGGGCCGAACAGCGTTACGCCCACCTCACGGATCATGTACCAGTTGAGCACCCAGTCGCGGTTCAGCTCGCGCGGGTGGAACGGCTCGCCGGGGCTGATGACCGCGCCCATCCGGGCCTCCGTCCGGCAGTTGCGCAGGCCCTCCAACGAGAGGTAGAGCACCTCGATGCGTCCGGCCCAGGTCGGGTAGCGCGCGGCCAGGTCGTCGTGGAACAGCCGCAGCCGCTCCGCCGTCTCGTCGTCGAGGTCGTCGGCGAGCGCGGCGAGCAGATCCACGTCGCTGCGCGCGGGGTCGAAGTCGCCGCTGACCAGCGAGCCGAACAGATACAGGCCGACCAGCCGGTCGTCCAGCACGCGACGGTGCCCGGCCAGCAGGTCGGCCAGGAGCAAGTTGACAATCGGGTGGGGAGTGGTATACATGCACGGGATTATACTACAGCATCCATCCTGTGGTACGATCAGCCGCGCTTGCGGCGGCCTGGCCCGGAGATTGTCTGAAAAGCCCGGGACGGGCGATTGAAACCGTTGCCGCGTTTACCAAGCAACGGCAGCCGTGACTTCAGTCGCCAGGGGGCTTTTTAAACGGCCTCTCGGAGACGGATGCAGCGCTTTGATCGGGGTAGGTGAGCGATATGGATGAGATCGACCTGGCGGCCCTGGAGCGCATCATCGCGGCCGCGCTGGCCGAGGATGTCGGCGACGGCGACCTGACGACGCTCAGCACGATTCCGGCGGACGCGCGGCTGCGCGGCGTCTTTCTGGCAAAGGCCGACGGCGTGGTCGCGGGCCTCGAGGTGGCGGCCGCGGCGTTTCGCCAGCTCGATCCCGCGATGACGTTTGCGGCGCACGTCCGCGATGGCGACCGGGTCCGGCCGGGCCAGCGTTTTGCCGAGGCGGTCGGGCCGGGCCGGGCGCTCTTGACGGGCGAGCGGACCGCGCTCAACTTCTTGCAGCGCATGTCGGGCATCGCGACGGCCACCCGCCGCTACGTCGATGCGGTCGCGGGCACGCGCGCCGTGATCCTCGACACGCGCAAGACCGCGCCCGGCCTGCGCCTGATCGACAAGTGGGCCGTGCGGCTCGGCGGCGGGCAGAACCACCGCGCCGGGCTTTACGACATGGCGCTCATCAAGGACAACCATATCGCGGCGGTCGCCGCGCACGCTGCCAGCCCGTTGAGCGAGACGGTGCGCCGCGTGCGCAGCCTGGATGCGCGGGGCCGGCCCATCGAGGTCGAGGTGACCACGCTCGACCAATTGGCCGAGGCGCTGGCGGTGATCCCGCCCGTGGATCGCATCATGCTGGACAACATGGATCTGGACACCATGACTGTCGCCGTCCGCCTGGCCCACGGCCGCGTCCCGTTGGAGGCCTCCGGCGGCGTGGATCTGACCACCGTGGCCGCGATTGCCAGGACGGGCGTGGACTATATCTCCGTCGGCGCGCTCACGCATTCCGTCATCGCGCTCGATATCAGCCTGGAAGTCGAAAGTTTGTAGGGTTGAATTGAAGGTCAGGGCTGCGCAGGGCGCGACAGGGATGGCCCGCCCGCAACCCGAAACCTGCAACCCGAACCTATTGCGGAGGACATATGCCGACACTACAATCCCTCGATCGCACCGCCCAGTCGGTCGACGAGATCTATCAGAGCCTGGTCGCGCGCATGGGTGATTACACCCCGGCGTTCGAGCTGCGCGTCAAGGCGGAGCTGGCCCACGAGATCAACCAGCTCAAGGTCGCGCGCAACGCCGTCATCCTGGGCCACAACTACATGGAAGCGGCCCTGTTCTACA
Source organism: Chloroflexi bacterium ADurb.Bin325 (assembly GCA_002068935.1). Classification (GTDB taxonomy): domain Bacteria; phylum Chloroflexota; class Anaerolineae; order CG2-30-64-16; family CG2-30-64-16; genus MWBF01. The sequence goes on along the minus strand of MWBF01000049.1, from coordinate 6,891 downwards.
CCATTCCCGATCATGTGGGGGACTCGCTGGATCTCAGCCGCAAGGCGGCCGCGGCCGACCGGGACATCATCGTCTTCTGCGGCGTCAGGTTCATGGCCGAGACAGCCAAGATCCTCAACCCGACGCGCACGGTCCTGCTGCCCTCGCTGGAGGCGGGCTGTTCGCTGGCGGCCAGCATCACGGCGGACGACGTGCGCGCGCTCAAGGCGCGCTTCCCCGGCGTGCCGGTCGTCACCTACGTCAACACCTATGCCGATGTCAAGGCGGAGAGCGACATCTGCTGCACGTCAGGCAACGCGGCCGCGGTCGTCGAGTCGCTCGGCACGGACACCATCATCTTCCTGCCGGACGAGTACCTGGCGCGCAACGTGGCCCGCGAGACGGGCAAGCACATCATCTTCCCGACGCGGCTGCCCAACGGCCAGCTCCACGCCGACACCGAGATCCAGTATGATATGGTGGGCTGGCACGGCCGCTGCGAGGTCCACGAGCAGTTCACCGTGGCCGATATCGCCAGCGTGCGGGCCCAGTTCCCCGACGTGGTCATCCTGGCTCACCCCGAGTGCAGCCCGGAGGTCGTCGAGGCCTCCGATTTCTCCGGCAGCACCAACGCCATGATCCGCTACGTCGAGCAGACCCGCGCGCCGCGCTATCTGCTGTTGACCGAGTGCTCGATGGGCGAGAACGTGGCCGCGGCGAACCCCGACAAGGAGATGCTGCGCCTGTGCAGCGTGCGCTGCCCGTACATGGGCCAGATCACGCTGGAGATGACGCGCGATGCGCTCCGCTACACCCAGTACGTCATCGACGTGCCGGAGGAGATCCGCGTGCGCGCATACCGCGCGGTCGAGCGGATGTTGCGCATCGGCTGATTGTATGGGTTTCCTCCCCGCGAAACATGGCTTCGCGGGGAGGAGGCTTGATGAGGATTTCCCATGCCCGAACTCAACCTCACCGACGTCCTCGTCATCGGCAGCGGCATCGCCGGCGCGACCACCGCCCTCCGTCTGGCCGACCAGGGCATCCAGGTCACCGTGGTCACGCGCGCGGACGCGCCCGAAGAAACCAACACCTTTTATGCCCAGGGCGGCATCATCTACCGGGGCGACCCGGACAGCCCGGCGGAGCTGGCCGCGGACATCATGCGCGCGGGCGACGGCCATTGCAACCCGTCGGCGGTGATGACGCTGGCGGAGGAAGGCCCCGTGGCGGTCGAGCAGGTGCTCCTGGCCCGGGCCGGCGTGAAGTTCGACCGGGGCGCGGACGGCGTGCTGTCGCTCGCGCTGGAGGGCGGCCACGCGCTGCCCCGCATCATCCATGTGGCCGATCATACGGGCGAGGCCATCCAGCGCGCGCTTACCGGCGAGCTGCGCCGGCACCCCAACATCACCCTGCTGACGGGGTACACGGCGGTCGACCTGCTCACCCCCGCGCACCATGCGCTGAACCGGCTGGCGGTGTACGACCCGCTCTCGTGCGTCGGGGCCTATCTGTTCAACCAGGCCAGCGGCGAGGTGGAACGCTGGCTGGCGCGCAAGACCGTGCTGGCGACGGGCGGGCTGGGCCAGATCTTCCTGCGGACGAGCAACCCGCCCGGCGCGCGCGGGGACGGCGTGGCGATGGCCTGGCACGCGGGCGCGCGGCTCATCAACATGGAGTTCGTGCAGTTCCACCCCACGACCTTCCATCAGGAGGGCGCGCCGAACTATCTCATCTCCGAGGCGGTGCGCGGGGCCGGCGCGCGGCTGGTGCTGGCGAACGGCGAGCCGTTCATGCAGAATTATGCGCCGGAGTGGAAGGATCTCGCGCCCCGCGATATCGTCAGCCGCAGCATCCACCGCGAGATGCTGGCGCGCGGGCTGACGCACGTGTATCTGGATCTGCATTCGTATATCCCCCGCGCAGAGATCCTGTCGCACTTCCCCACTATCCGGGAGTTCTGCCTCCGCTACGGGGTGGACATCGCCGAGGATCTAGTGCCGGTGGTGCCCGCGGCGCACTACTCGTGCGGCGGCGTGTGGGTGGACGGCTGGGGCCGCACGACCCTGGCCGACCTGTATGCGGTCGGCGAGGTGACCTGCACGGGGCTGCACGGGGCCAACCGGCTGGCAAGCACGTCGCTGCTGGAGGGGCTGGTGTGGGGCGTGCGCGCCGCGGAGGATATCGCCCGCTGTCTGGCGGAGCGGCCCGCGGCCGACGCTGACGACATCCCGCCCTGGGTGACCGTCGGGCTGGAGCAGCCCGATCCCGCGTTGATCCACCAGGACATGAACGCGATCAAGCATATCATGTGGAACTACGTCGGGCTGATCCGCACGACGAACCGGCTGAACCGCGCGCTCAGCGAGCTGCGCCACCTCGAGGCGGAGATCGTCCACTTCTATCGCCGCAGCCGCCTGACCGACGAGCTCATCGGCCTGCGCCATGCGGTGCACACCGCGCTGATCGTGGCCCAGGCGGCCTGGGAGAACAAGAGCAGCATGGGCGCCCACTACCGGGAATGAGATGACGAATATCATAGGCTCGGGCCGTAACATCGGGTATGATGGCCGTGCATCGGCGTAAGGCTGCCCCAACCGCCTTCCTGGCTCGTGGCTGTTTTTGCATATGCATGTGAAATAACTTACAATAGCTGGTGATCGCACGTGATCACCGGCGGGCCCCTCGCCGGTAGCGTATCTTCCACAGGAGCACAGCGCTATGGCGCCTGTAAATATCACGATCGACGGACGGAAGCTCCAGGCCCAGGCGGGACAGACGGTGTACGAGGCGGCTGCCGCGGCCGGGATCGAGATCCCCATCTTGTGTCATCATCCCGCGCTGCCGCCCGAAGGCGCCTGCCGGGTCTGCGTCGTCGAGATCGAGAAGCAGCGCAACTTGCAGACGGCCTGCACCTATCCCGTGGCCGAGGGGATGGTCATATCCACCCGCTCGCCGCGCGTGATGGAGGCCCGCAAGTTTGCGCTGGAGCTGATCGTCTCCGACCACCCGCTCGACTGCATGACGTGCGAGGCCACGGGCGACTGCCGCCTGCAAGATCTGGCCTACGAGTATCAGGTCAGGGATGACGTGTTTGCGGGCGGCCGCCAGCATTCGTGGCCCATCGACGACCCCAACCCGTTCATCCAGGTGGATCGCAACAAGTGCATCCTGTGTCGGCGCTGCGTGCGCGCGTGCGATTACATCAACGGCGTCGAGGCCATCAGCATCGTCCACCGCGGGTTCGATGCGACGATCGCGTTCGGCATGGACTCCACGATGGAGGACAGCCCGTGCGAGTTCTGCGGAAGCTGCGTCGAGGTCTGCCCGGTGGCGGCCCTTTGGCCCAAGCAGAGCATCGGCAAGGGCCGCGCATACCAGCTCAAGCAGGTCGAGACGGTGTGCTCCTACTGCGGCGTGGGGTGCAAGGTCATCCTGCATGTCAAGGATAACGAGATCGTCAAGGTCACGGGCGCGGACGGCGCGGCCAACCACGGCTTCACCTGCGTCAAGGGCCGCTTCGGCTACGACTACGTCAACCATGCGGACCGGCTGCGCAAGCCGCTGATGCGGCGCTATCTGGTGGAGGGCGGGGCCAAGCCCGCGCTACACCAGCCCAACAACGGGAACGGCCGCGGGGAATACAGCCGCGCGGCCAACCCGGCCGCGGAGTGGGTCGAGGTCTCCTGGGAACAGGCGCTCGATACCGTCGCGACCCGGCTCGCACAGACCAAGGAGGCGCACGGCGGCGATGCATTTGCTGCGCTCTGCTCGGCCCGCTGCACCAATGAGGAAAACTACCTCATGATGAAGCTGGCCCGGCAGGTGATGCAGACGCACAACATCGACCACTGTGCGCGGTTGTGACACAGCTCCACCGTCGCCGGTCTGGCGACCTCCTTCGGCTCCGGGGCCATGACCAACACCTTCGAGGATATCGCGCAACAGGCGAAGCTGTTGTTCATCATCGGCTCCAACACGACCGAGCAACATCCCATCTTCGGCATGCAGCTGCGGCAGGCGGTCAAGCAGCGGGGCGTGCCGCTGATCGTGGCCGACCCGCGGCGCATCCCGATCACGCAGTTTGCGACCATCCACCTGCGCCACCGGCCGGGCACCGACACCGCGCTGCTGAACGGCCTGATGAACGTCCTCGTCACCGAGGATCTGTACGACAAGGAGTTCGTGGCCGCGCGCACGGAGGGCTTCGAGGAGCTCAGGGATCGGCTGGCCGAGTATACGCCCGAATATGTGCAGGAGATCACCGGCGTGCCCGCGGAGAAGATTCGCCAGGCGGCCCGGCTGATGGCCGCGACGAAGCCCGGCGCGCTGATGTATGCGATGGGCATCACCCAGCACACCTCCGGCGTGGGCAACGTGATGAGCTGCGCAAACTTGCAGATGTTGTTAGGCAACCTGGGCGTGCCGGGCGGCGGCGTCAACCCGCTGCGCGGGCAGTCCAACGTGCAGGGCGCCTGCGACATGGGCGGCCTGCCCAACGTCTACAGCGGCTATCAGAGCATCGCGCTGGAGGCCAGCCATAAGAAGTTCGAGGCTGCCTGGGGCGCGGTGCCGCCGGCCGACAAGCCCGGGCTGACCGTGGTCGAGATGATGAACGCGGCGGAGCAGGGCAAGGTGCGGGCGATGTACATCTTCGGCGAGAACCCGATGCTCTCCGACCCCGACATCAACCACGTCCGCCACTGCCTGGAGGCGCTCGACTTCCTGGTCGTCCAGGACATCTTCATGACGGAGACGGCGCAGCTGGCCGACGTCGTCCTGCCCGGCGCATCTTTTGCGGAGAAGGAAGGCACCTTCACGAACAGCGAGCGCCGCGTCCAGCCGCTTCGGCGGGCGCTCGACCCGCTGGGCGAGAGCCGGCCCGACTGGGAGATCCTGGCCGAGATCGGCGCGCGCACGCTGGCGCTGACGGGCCAGGCAAAGGCCGCGGCCGAAGCGCCGCACGGCGGCTGGGAGTATCTCAACCCCGCGGAGGTGTTGGACGAGATCGCGGCCCTCACGCCGAGCTACGCCGGCATCCGGCATGGCCGGCTGGCGCACGCGCCGAAGGGCTTGCAGTGGCCCTGCCCGGGCGAGGATCACCCCGGCACGCCGATCCTGCACGTCGGCAAGTTCGCCCGCGGGCTGGGCAAGCTCACGCCCGTCGACTGGCTGCCGCCGCCGGAGCTGCCCGACGCGGAGTATCCGTTGCTGCTGACTACCGGCCGCGTGCTCTGGCACTATCACACGGGCACGCAGACCCGGCGCTCCGGCGGCCTCTCCGCGATCGCGCCGGAGGGCTACATCGAGATGCACGCGGAGGACGCGGCCCGGCTGGACGTCACGACGGACGACATGGTGGAGGTGAAGAGCCGGCGCGGGCAGGTCAATGTCAAGGTCGAGATCACCGAGAAGGTGCAGCCGGGCGTGGTCTTCATGACCTTCCACTTTGCGGAGAGCGCGGCCAACCTGCTGACCAACGCCTCGGCGCTGGATCCGGTCGCCAAGATCCCCGGCTTCAAGGTCAGCGCGGTCAGGGTGACCAAGCTGTCGCCGGACGGCGCGCCTGCTGGCGTCTGCGAATCTTGTTGACACAATTAAACAAATAAGAGGAGTCGCCTGGCTCCTCTTATAATTTTGCCGGAGTTTGCTCCGGATTTCACTTGAAGGAGATAAGTCTATGGCTAACGGCGAGATTAACGTCGACGCTCTGTTGCCACCGGAGATGGCCGCCAAAGCCGAAGCAATCGGCATCAGGAAAGCCAGCCTTGACTTCGGCACGATGTTTGCCCTGGCCGTCCTGGCAGGCGCATTCATCGCAGCCGGAGCCATCTATGCGACCACCGTCTGGGCGGGGGGAGCGGCGCTGCCATACGGCCTGAACCGGCTGTTGGGCGGCCTGGTGTTCTGCCTCGGCCTGATCCTCGTGATCGTGGCCGGCGCGGAACTTTTCACCGGCAACAACCTGATCGTGATGGCGTGGGCCAACCGCAAGGTGTCCAGCGCGCTGCTGCTGCGCAACTGGGGTATCGTGTATCTGGGGAACTTCGTCGGTTCCATCGGCACGGCCGTCATCATGCTGCTGGCGAAGCATTACATGTTCAACAAAGGGCTGCTGGGCCTGACCGCGCTGAACATCGCCAATGCCAAGGTGGCGCTGGACCCGATCCAGGCCTTCTTCCTCGGCGTCATGTGTAATGCGCTGGTCTGCATGGCCGTCTGGCTGTGCTTCAGCGCACGCAGCACGACCGACAAGATCCTGTCGATCATCTTCCCCATCAGCATGTTCGTGGCCGCGGGCTTCGAGCACAGCATCGCCAACATGTACTTCATCCCGATGGGCCTGCTGATCAAGCAGTTTGCGCCGCAGGCGTTCTGGATGGCGGATGCGCTGGCAAAGGCGGACCCGGCCATCACGATCGACGCGTTCAGCAAGCTGACCTGGGGGAGCTTTCTCCTCAACAACCTGATCCCGGTGACGCTCGGCAACATCGTGGGCGGCGCGGGGATGGTGGGGTTGGTCTACTGGTTCGCCTATCTGCGGCCCAAGAAGATCATGGCCAGGAGCATCCAGACCGCTACGAAGTAGGCAGCCGTCGCCGCGGGCACCCGTCGGCGCCTCGATGTGGGGGCGGACAGGTGAATTCGTGTAGTCAATGGGGTGTTATGAGGCCCGGTTTCTCACAGAAGCCGGGCCTTGTTGTGTCCTACAGCTTTTTGCCGGACGGCGCCTCTGGCCCCCACCCCTGCCCCTCCCCCGCTGCGCAGGGGAGGGAGCACACACCTTCCCCTGTCGGGACGGGGGAAGGCCGGGATGGGGGCTAATTCTGGCCCCCACCCCTGCCCCTCCCCCGCTGCGCAGGGGAGGGGACGCACACCTTCCCCCGTCGGGACGGGGGAAGGCCGGGATGG
>MWBF01000048.1 GCA_002068935.1 Chloroflexi bacterium ADurb.Bin325 | reverse complement strand
CGGCGCGGATCACGACCATCGACGCGGCCCGCGTTCCGTCGCTCTGAAATGGCCGCCCCCTCGACTGTGTCCGCACCGCGTCCGCCCGCTCAGGGCGCTTCCATAAGCTTCCCATCAGCGAGACGAAGCATCCTGAGCGGGTTGTCCGGCTCGCCGTGGCTGACGACGAAAGGCCAGTCGAAGGATCGCCTCCGGCATTTTCACCCTGGACGGCGGCTCAAAGGCCTCCGCATCACGCCCAGCGCATCAGCCCCAGGACGAACGGGTTGGGCAGGTTGGCGTGGCTGGGCCGCACCCGCACACCATAGGTGAACGTGCCGCTCTCCGCCGTGTGGAGCTCGGCCCGGTAGGTCAACGCGCCGGCCGGCGCGGCCGGGTCATCCACCCTCTCCATCGCCAGCGCGGTCGCATCGACCATCTGGCCGTCCTGCTGATGGCCGTAGACCAGCTCCACCGCCAGGTCGTCCGCCGCGAGCGGGCCGGGCCGGACGGTCGCGATCACGGACAGCGGCCGCGTCACGGTCATCTCGCCGTGCTCCGGGCCGGAGGCGCTCACGCTGACCTGCGGCCAGCCCGCGCGCACCCGCTGTTCCCACTCGGCCAGCTCGTGCACCCCGGCATAGTCCTCCGCATGCACGGTCGCGCCGAGGCGGCCCGCGGACAGGTAGAACTTGCGCACATAGTCCTTGAGCATGCGATCCAGGCTGTAGTCAGGCGCGATCGTCTGGATCGAGGCGCGCATCTTCGCCAGCCAGCCGTGCGGGAGGCCGTTTGCGTCGCGATCATAGTACAGCGGCACGATCTCGTCCTCCAGGATCGCATAGAGCGAGAGGACATCGGCCTCGTCCTGCGCGGCCTCGTCGGGGTATTGCCGCTCCGCGCCGATGGCCCAGCCGTTTGCGCCGTTATAGCCCTCGCTCCACCAGCCATCGAGCACGCTGAAGTTCGGGATGCCGTTCAGCCCGGCCTTCTGGCCGCTGGTGCCGCTGGCCTCCAGGGGCCGCCGCGGGTTGTTGAGCCAGACATCCACGCCCGACACCAAATGGCGGGCGATGTTGGCGTCGTAGTCTTCCACGAACACGATCTTGCCCGCAAAGCCCGGCTTGTGGCTCATCTGGTAGATGGCCTGGATAAAGGCCTTGCCCGGCTCGTCCGCGGGGTGCGCCTTGCCCGAAAAGATCAGTTGCACGGGCCGCTCCGGGTCGTTGAGCAGCCGCTTGAGCCGCTCCTGATCCTGGAAGAGCAGGGTGGCGCGTTTGTAGGTGGCGAAGCGGCGGGCGAAGCCGATGGTCAGCGCGCGCGGGTCGAGCGCACGCGCGCCCGCGTTGACGTCCGCGGGCGCGGCGTGAATCTCCATCAACTGGCGCGCCAGCCGCTCGCGCACGAGGGCCAGCATCTGCGCCTTGGCCCGGTTGTGGTGCGCCCAGAGGTCCGCGTCGGGGATGTCGGCGATGCCGGCCCAGGTCTCGTGCTGATCCACGTCATCGCGCCAGCGCGGGCCGAGATTCAGGTCGAACAGCTCGGCCAGGCCCGGATGCACCCAGGTGTCGGTGTGGACGCCGTTGGTGACGTGGCCGATCGGCACTTCGGGCACGGGGGTGTCCGGCCACAGGCTCTGCCACATCTTGCGGGAGACCTCCCCGTGCAGGCGGCTGACGCCGTTCGCCAGGCCGCACGTGCGCAGCGGCAGCACGGTCATGCTGAACTGCGGCCCCCAGGCATACTCGTAGCGGCCCAGGTCGAGGAACCGGTCGCGATCCAGCCCCATCTGATCCCAGAAGCCGCCGAAGAAGCGATCCATGAGGTCGAACGAGAACGCGTCGTTGCCGGCGGGGACCGGGGTGTGGGTGGTGAACAGCGAGTCGGCCCGCGCGGCCCACAGCGCCGCCTCGAAGGAGAGCTTCTGCTCCTGCACGAACTCGCGGATGCGCTCCAACTGGAGGAACGCGGCGTGGCCCTCGTTGAGGTGCCAGACGCTCGGCTGGCGGCCCAGGGCGCGCAGCGCGCGCACGCCGCCGATGCCCAGGATGATCTCCTGCGAGATGCGCACCTGCTGGTCGCCGCCGTACAGCCGGGCCGACAGCTCGCGATCCGCGGGCGCATTCTGCTCGACATCGGTGTCCATCAGATAGATCGGCACGCGGCCGACCTGGATGACCCAGACCTTGGCGTAGGCCTTGCGGCCCGGCAGATCCACCGCGATGATGACCTGTTTGCCGTCGGCGTCGCATGCGGGCCTGGCAGGCACTTCCGCAAAGTCGAGCTTCTCGTAGAGCGCCTGCTGGCGGCCGTCCGCATCGATGTGCTGGGTGAAGTAGCCCTGCGGATAAAGGAAGCCCACGCCGACGAACGGCAGGCCCAGGTCGCTGGCGGCCTTGCAGTGGTCGCCGGCGAGGATGCCCAGGCCGCCGGAGTAGATGGGCAGCGATTCGTGCAGGCCGAACTCCGCCGAGAAGTAGGCGATGAGCCTGTCGCCGAGGTCGGGGTGGTTGCGCGCATACCAGGTCGCGCCGTTGGCCGGGAACATGTAATCGTCGAACGCGTCCATGACCGCGCGGTAGCGGGCCAGATAGGCCGAGTCGGCCGCGGCCCGGTCGAGCCGGCGCTGGCTGACCAGGCGCAGGAACTTCACGGGGTTGTGGTTGACGCGCTTCCACAGCTCCGGGTCGATCTCTTCGTACAACGCCTGGGCCGCCGGGTGCCAGCTCCACCAGAGATTGTAGGCCAGCTCGGTCAGGCGGGCGATCTTGGCATCGGGGGTCGGATAGACGGCGATGACTCCTAGGCTTTTCACTCACTTCCTCCACGAAATACCTGGGGCCTCTGACAGGCCCGAAAGTTTATTTTAGGAGACAATGCCGTTCGTGTCCAATTGCAACAGTTCCCCCGGTTTCTCCAGCCTCCGCGGTTGTAATATAATCAGCGCAACCCATCTCATCAGCGTCGAATCGCGCCAAGGAGTCATCGATGACCGACAATTCACTGCCCCGCTCTGCGCCGGAAGCGCAGGGAATCTCGTCCGCCGCCGTGCTCGCATTCCTCGACGCCGTCGCAAGCCAGGACCTCGAGCTGCACAGCCTGATGCTGTTGCGCCACGGGCAGGTGGTGGCCGAGGGCTGGTGGCATCCTTACGCCGCGGACGTCCCGCACGTGCTGTTCTCCCTGACCAAGAGCTTCACATCGACCGCGTGCGGCTTCGCCGTGGCCGAGGGCCGGCTGACCGTGGACGACCGGGTCGTGTCGTTCTTCCCCGATCTGCTGCCCAAGCGGGTGAGCAAGAACCTGGCCGCGATGCGCGTGCGCGACCTGCTGACCATGACCACGGGCCACACGGTCGAGCCGGTTCCCGACCGCAGCCGGGGCGGCTGGACGCGCGCGTTCCTTGCCGCGCCGGTCAAGCGCAAGCCGGGCACGCACTTCCTCTACAACAGCCAGGCGTCCAACGTCGTCGCGGCCATTGTCGAGCAACTGACCGGCGAGCGCCTCGTGGATTATCTGCGGCCCCGGCTGTTCGAGCCGCTCGGCATCCCGACGCCGCGGTGGGATCTCACGCCCGACGGCGTCTGCATCGGCGGCTGGGGCCTGTTCCTGCGCACGGAGGATATCGCGCGCTTCGGCCAGACCCTCCTGCAGGGCGGCGTATGGCAGGGCCGCCAGGTCATCCCGGCCGCGTGGGTGGCCGAGGCGACGGCCCGCCAGGCGCCCAACGGCGCGGACCCCGCGAGCGACTGGGCGCAGGGCTACGGCTATCAGTTTTGGCGCTGCCGCCACAACGCGTTCCGCGGCGACGGCGCGTTCGGCCAATACTGCGTCGTGATGCCCGAACAGGATATGGTGCTGGCAATAACCTCCGGCGTGGGCAACATGCAGGCCGTCCTCGACCTCGTCTGGGAGCACATCCTGCCCGCCGCGGAGCCTGCGCCGCAGCCTGCCGACCCGGCCGCCGAGCAAGAGCTGCGCGAGCGCCTGGCCGGGCTGGCGCTGCCGATCCTGTCCGGCCTGCCCACGCCGCCGCTGGCCGCGCAGGTGTCGGCGCGGCGCTATGCGCTGCCGGAGAACGCGGACGGGCTGCGCGCGCTGACGTTCGACTTCGGCGGCGCGCAGCCGGTGGTGACGCTGCAAGACGCGACGCAGGCCTATCCGGTGACGGTCGGCGCGGGCGCATGGGCGTTCGGCGTCGCGCCCGCGACGATGGGCCTGACCCTGCCGGTCGCGGCCGCGGGCGCATGGATCGCGGAGGACACCTACCAGGTGCACTTCTGCTTCCACGGCGCGCCGTTCAGCCGGACGATGACCTGCCGGTTCGACGGCGATGCGGCGATCGTGGACGCCAGGCTGAACGTGAGCTTCGGCCCGCTGGAGCAGCCGCAGATGGTCGGCCAGGCCGCGTAAACGGGGGACAGGAACCTATCCGGGAACCGGTGAGCGCCCGGTCACGCGTTCTCGAACTCGTCGATCGCGTCGCGCAGCCGTCCGGCGTGTCTTGTCAGGAGCTCGCGCACGCGCGGCGCATCCAGCCCGGTCAGCAGCCCCAGGATCGCCGCCTTCGTGGAGCCGTACCGCTCCAGCGCCGCGGCGGCCTCCTCCGCGCTCGCGGCCGTCGCCGCGGCGACGATGTTCCGCGCCCGCTGCACCAGCTTGTGGTTGGACGGCTGCACGTCCACCATCAGGTTCCCGTACACCTTGCCCAGGCGGATCATCGTCGCGGTCGAGAGCATGTTGAGCACGAGCTTCTGCGCGGTGCCGGCCTTCATGCGCGTCGAGCCGGTGACGACCTCCGGCCCCGTCACGACGACGATCGGGTAGTCCGCCGCTTCGGCCATCGGCGAGCCGGGCGAGTTGACGATGCAGCCGACCGCCGCGCCGACGCTGCGCGCATAGCGCAGCGCGGCCAGGGTGTAGGGCGTGCGGCCGCTCGCCGCGACGCCGACCAGCACATCCGCGGCGCTCAGCCCGATGGCCTGCACGTCGGCCGCGCCCTGCGCCTCGTCGTCTTCCACCCCCTCGATGCTGTTGCGCAGTGCATGATCGCCGCCCGCCATCAGCCCGACGACCAGCCCGGTATCCACGCCGTAGGTCGGCGGGCACTCGGACGCATCCAGCACGCCGAGCCGGCCGCTGGTGCCCGCGCCGATGTAGACCAGCCGGCCGCCGCGCTGGAGCCGCGCCACGGTCGCCTCCACAAGCGCCGCGATGACCGGCAGGCACGGCGCGATGGCCGCGGGCACGGCCATGTCCTCCCGGTTGATCAGCGTGACGATCTCCAGCGCGCTCAGCCGGTCGATCTCCGCGGTCGCCGGGTTGCGCTGCTCGGTGGTGAGCCGGGTCAAATCCATTTACGACCTCCTGCTGGAAGTATACCACTGTGTGGTATAATATGCCTTCGTAATCGATCGAACCAGACATGGAGCATCATTCGTGGCTACAATCAGACCCTATCCCTTCACCGCCATCGTGGGCCAGGACAAGATGAAACGCGCCCTGATCCTCAATGCCATCAGCAGCAGCATCGGCGGGGTGTTGATTCGCGGCGAGCGCGGCACGGCCAAGTCCACCGCCGCACGCGCGCTGGCCGCGCTGCTGCCCGAGATCCAGGTCGTCGCGGACTGCCCGTTTGCGTGCGAGCCGAACGGCCAGGATACGCTCTGCGACAACTGTCGCGACCGGCTGGCCCGGGGCGAGGTGCTGCCCGTCACATCCCGGCGCACCCGCTTCGTCGATCTGCCCGTCAGCGCGACGGAGGACCGGGTCGTGGGCACCCTGGACATCGAGAAAGCCATCCAGCACGGCGAGCGCCATTTCGAGCCGGGCGTGCTGGCCGCGGCAAACCGCGGGCTGCTCTACGTGGACGAGGTGAACCTGCTCGACGACCACGTGGTCGATCTCCTGCTCGACTCCGCCGCGATGGGCGTCAACGTGGTCGAGCGCGAGGGCATCAGCTTCAGCCACCCCGCGCGCTTCATGCTGGTCGGCACGATGAACCCGGAGGAGGGCGACCTGCGGCCCCAGCTCCTCGACCGCTTTGCGCTGTGCGTGGACATGCACGGCATCTCCGACCCGCGGCAGCGCGTCGCCATCGTCGAGCGCCGGCTGGCGTATGAGACCGATGCGGAGGGCTTCTACCAGGAGTGGGAGCCGCGCGAGATGCTCCTGTCGCAGGAGATTGCGGAGGCGCGCAGCCGCCTGCCCGCGGTCCGGCATACGCAGCGCGATCTGTTTGCGATTGCGTCGCTCACGACCTCGTTCAAGGTGGACGGCCACCGGGCCGACATCGTCATCCTCAAGACGGCCCGCGCCCACGCCGCCTGGCAGGGCCACCCGGCGATCACCGAGCAGGATATCCTGCTGGCCGCGGAGCTGGCGCTGCCCCACCGGCTCAAGCGCCAGCCGTTCGAGGAGGCCTCGCTGGATGCGGGCCAGCTCGAGGAGCGGCTGAAGAAGTCGCGGGCCGAAGCCCCGCGCGACGACATGCAGCCGCAGCCGGATGCGGGCGAGACGGCGCCCAGCGTAAAAAAAGTGTCGAGCCGCTAGCTGAACAGGCCGAAACCGCAGCTAGCGGCCAGCCCACGGATGACGGCGCGGCGCAGTCGCACCAGCCGGGACAGGGCCCGGCAAACCAGCGTCCGGTCCAGATCGGCGACAGCTTCCAGCCGAAGCGGCTGGACACCCCGCTCGACAAGCTGACCCGCCAGTCGGCGGGCAAGCGCAGCGTCACCCTCACCGCACGCAAGCGCGGGCGCTACGTGCGCGCGCGGCCGATGCAGGGCCGGCCCGAGGATCTCGCCTTCGATGCGACCCTGCGCTCGGCCGCACCCTTCCAGCAGCGCCGCATGGGCGAGCGCGCCAAGCGCAAGGTCGCGTTCGTCGTGAAGCGCCAGGATCTGCAGAAGAAGGTGCGCGTGCGCCGGGCGGCCAACCTCGTGCTGTTCGTCGTGGACGCCTCGTGGAGCATGGCCGCGGCCGAGCGCATCGAGGCGACGAAGGGCGCGGTCATCTCGCTGCTCCACGACGCATATCAGCGCCGCGACCAGGTCGGGCTGATCGTGTTCCAGCGCGAGGAGGCGCGCATCGTGCTGCCGCCCACGTCGAGCGTGGAGCTGGCGCAGCGCGCGCTGCGCGATGTGCCGGTCGGCGGCAAGACGCCGCTCTCCGCGGGCCTGCTGGCCGCCTATCGCGTCTGCACCGCGGCCCAGCGCCGCGACCCTGAGATCATGCCCCTTATCATCATCCTGACCGACGGCGCGGGCAACGTCTCTGTGACCGGCATGCCGCCCCAGGAGGAGGCCGGGCGCATGGCGCAGATGATCCACGACAGCCACCTGCGGTCGGTGGTCATCAACATGGAGCACCCGGCGTTCGACCGGGGGTTGGCGGAGCAACTGGCGATCGCGCTGGGCGGCCCGTGTTACACCCTGCCCGAGCTCAAGGCCGAGGCGCTGCTGCGCACCGTGCGCCAGGAGTTGAACAGCCAGCCCGGCGAGAGCCGAAACGCCGCCGCGGCCGCTTTCGGGCAGGGCGAGCCGGGCGGCAGCCTGCCCGACGTGCCCGGCTCCATGGCCGGCGGCCCGAGGCGGATCTAGACGGGCCTCACTGTTTCCCGAAAGCGCCCATGCCCGCACGCTCATCCCGCCAACTGCTCGCGGACGCCGCGCTGCTCCTGGTCACGCTGATCTGGGGCGCGACCTTCGTCATGGTCAAGGATGCGGTCAGCGCGTTCCCGGTGTTCAGCTTCATGGCGCTGCGCTTCACGCTGGCCGTGGCCGTGCTCGTCCCGCTCGTGATCTGGCGGCGGCGACAACTGGCGCGCGCCGCGCCGTCCGGCCCTTTTGCCGTGCTGCGCGTCAACCCGCGCCGGCTGGCCCGGCTGTTGCTGCCGTCGCTCCTGGTGGGCAGCGTGCTGTTCGCCGGCTATGCGTTCCAGACCGCGGGGCTACAGCTTACGACGCCGGCCAAGACCGGCTTCATCACCGGCCTGTCGGTCGTCTTCGTGCCCATCGCGGCCGCGCTGCTCCTGCGCCAGCCGCCCGAACGCAACGCCTGGCTGGGCGTCGGCCTGGCGACCGTCGGGCTGGCGCTGCTCTCGCTGACCGCAGACCTGCGCATCCAGGTGGGCGATCTGCTGGTGATGGCGTGCGCGGTGTCGTTTGCCGGCCACATCCTGCTGCTCGGCCGCTTTGCGCCCCGCCACGACCCCCTGCTGCTGACGCTCGGCCAACTGCTCGGCGTGGCGCTGTTGAGCATCCTGGCCGCGGCCGTGTTCGACCGGCCCGCGGCGCTGACGGGGCAGGTCGTCTTCGCGGTCGCGTTCACCGGGCTGCTCGCGACCGCGGCCGCGTTCGGCATCCAGACCGTCGCACAGCGGTTCACCACGACGACGCATACCGCGCTCATCTTTGCGGCGGAGCCGGTGTTCGCCGGCCTGGCCAGCTTCCTGCTCACCGGCGAGGTGCTGGGCCCGCGCCAGCTCCTCGGCTGCGCGCTGATCCTGGTGGGGATGGTGGTGGCGGAGTTGAAGCGGTGACATCGGGCCGAATCTTCGGTCGGGCGGCCGCGGTTGATGTTCTAAAATGGTTGACCTGACCATGCGCGCGTGCTACAATGACCTCGAATCTGGAATGAGTGGTGATTTGCATGACCCAAGAAACCGCCGATATCATGCGCGATATCGCATCGTTGCCTCCCGAAGCACGCAAACAGGTGGCCGACTTCGTCGCGAACCTGAAAGGGCGCTATCCTGTAAGCAAGAGCGCGAAGCCCAAGCGAACGGACTTGTTGGAGGAGCCGTTTATCGGGATGTGGCGTGACCGCGAGGATATGAAGGATAGCAGCGCCTGGGTCAGACGGTTGCGCCGCAGCGAGTGGGGAGAGGCGGAGTGAGCTTGATCCTCATCGATACCGACATTCTGATCGATGCAGCCCGACAGGACGCGGCCGCGTTAGCGGCCCTGACAACTCTGGAACAAAAAAGATCGTTGCTGGCGGTCAGCTGTGTCACGCAAATGGAGCTATTGGTGGGCTGCCGCAACAAGACCGAATTGCAAAAGACGGAGCGGTTTTTGCGGCGCTTTTCGATCGTTTCGCTTGATCAGGACACCTGCGATCGCGCAGTCGAACTGCTTCGTCGATATCGGCTCAGCCATGGCTTGCTCATCCCAGATGCGTTGATTGCCGCAACCGCCCTCGCTCGCGGTCTGGATTTTATCACTAAAAATCAGCGCGACTTCCATTTCATCGCAGATCTATCGCTTCAGCCCTACCCTTTGGAAGCCAATTCTACGCTTCGTACCTGACTGTCTATCCGAAAATTCGCTGGGGCCGGTCTCTGACCGTGCCCCTGGCTCGGTCGGAGACCGGCCAGAGCTATTTTGGGGACAGGTTCCGAGCTTAGCTGCAGGCCTATCACCCGCGCGCTGCTCGCCCGGTTGAATTTTACCCCGGCGCCTCTTCAGTGGTCAGCCACAGCGTCACCGGGCCGTCGTTGACCAGCGCGACCTGCATCTCGGCGCGGAACTGGCCGGTCGCGACGGGGAGGCCGGCCGCGCGCAGTTGCTCCACGAAATATTCGATGAGCGGTTCGGCCTGTTCGGGCCGGGCCGCGGCCAGGAAGTCGGGCCGGCGGCCGCGCCGCGCATCGCCGTAGAGGGTGAACTGCGAGACGACGAGGACGCCGCCCTCCGCGTCGGCCAGGCTGCGGTTGAGCTTGCCGGCATCATCCTCGAAGATGCGCAGGCCCGCGATCTTGCGCGCCAGCCAGCCCGCCTCCGTGCGGGTATCGGCGTGGGTCACGCCGACCAGCACGAGCAGCCCCTGGCCGATCTCCCCCACGACCCGGCCGTCGACCGTCACCGATGCGCGGCTGACCCGCTGGACGACTGCACGCATGGGAACGCTCCTCCATCAATCCGTGATCGTCGATTCTGGTCCCTCGACCCAGGCCGATCCGTCCGGGCCGATCTCGCGCTTCCAGATGGGCGCGGCCTGCTTGACGCGGTCGATGATGTAATGACAGGCGTCGAACGTGTCGGCGCGGTGCGCGGCCGCCACCGCGATGGCGATGGACACATCGCCCACCTCCAAACGGCCGACCCGGTGCACGACGGCGACCGCGCTGATCGCGGGCCAGCGCGCCTGGGCCTCCGCGGCAATCGCCGCGAACACGGGCTCGGCCATCTCCGCGTAGGCCTCGTATTCCAGGTGATCGGTCTGCTGCGCGCCCGTGACCCCGCGCACGACCCCCGCAAAGAGGGTCACGCCGCCCCGCTCCGGCGCGAGCACGCGCTGCGCGACCTCGTCCAGCGAGATCGGCCCGTCCACGATCTCGAACGGCCGGCCCGCGCCCCCGCTGACGGGCGGGATGAGCGCCAGCTCGTCGCCGTCGGCCAGAGCGGCCTGCCGGCCGGCGTAGGCCCGGTTGACCGCGACCGCAAACCGACGGTCGACCAGGCCGGCCGTCGGATGCTCCGCGGACAACCGCTCTATGGCGTCCGCAGCAGTGGCGCCCTCCGGCAGCGTGAGCAGCCGTTCGGTAAAGCCCAGCGCCTCACGCAGCGCGGCAAACGCGCGCACGCGCACTCTCATGGCTACTCCTTTTGCGCAAGTCGCGAACCAATAGAACGCTGATGACGCTGATCTAGCTGATTTTCGCTGATATTCATTGATCTCAAGATACATTAAAGATCAGCGCAGATCAATCCAATCTGCGTCATCAGCGTCCTATTCAGCGCGCCCCTCTGCCTGCCACGCGCCACTCTTGCCGCCATGCTTCTCCAGCAGGCGGATGCCCTCGATGACCATGCCCCTCTCGACCGCCTTCGCCATGTCGTAGATGGTCAGCGCGGCCACGCTCACCGCGGTCAGCGCCTCCATCTCGACGCCCGTCTGCCCGCGGCAGCGCACGGTCGCGACGATCTCGACCGCGGACGCCGCGTCATCGAACGCAAACTCGACCGTCGCCTCCGTCAGCAGCAGCGGGTGGCAGAGGGGGATCAGCTCCGGCGTGCGCTTGGCGGCCATGATGCCGGCGATGCGCGCCGCGGCCAGCACGTCGCCCTTCGGCAGGTTGCCCTCCCGCAGCAGCCGCAGCGTCGCCGGCTGCATCCGCACGCGGCCCGCGGCGATTGCCGTGCGCGCGGTCTCCGCCTTCGCGCCGACATCCACCATGCGGGCCTGGCCCTGTTCGTCGAGATGGGTCAGTTCAGACATCGCACGTCCTTAAAAAAAAGCTCACGCAGAAACGCAAAGGACGCAAGGTTTATTTTACCTTTGCGATCTTTGCGCCTTTGCGTGAGATTAACTTACGCTGATTTCTGGGTCAGGTACTCGCCCCAGGCGACGGGCTGGCCGTCGCCGTTGAGCAGCAGCGGGTTCGCATTGCGCGTGATGCAGTCGGCGTTGACGACGCACTTGACCACTTCCGGGTGCGACGGGATCTCGTACATCACGTCGAGCAGCACGCGCTCGATGATGGTGCGCAGCCCGCGCGCGCCGGTCTTCAGCTTCATGGCGTCGCGCGCCGCGGCCCGCAGCGCCTCCGGCGTGAAGGTCAGCTCCACGCCGTCCAGCTCCAGCAGGCGGCCGTACTGGCGGACCAGCGCGTTCTTCGGCTCGGTCAAGACGGCCACCAGCGCGTCCTCGTCCAGCGGCTCGATGTTCACCGTCACCGGCAGGCGGCCCACGAACTCGGGGATCAGCCCGTACTTGAGCAGGTCGTCGGCGATGACGTGCTGCAACAGCTCGGCGGCCTGCTCTTCCTCGCCGCGGAGCTGCTCGCCCGTCGTGTTGAAGCCGACGCGGCCCTTGACGCCCCGGCGCTGGCCGATGATGTCGGTGAGGCCGGAGAACGCGCCCCCGCAGATGAACAGGATGTTGCGCGTGTCGAGGCGGACGAACTCCTGGGTGGGGTGCTTGCGCCCGCCCTGCGGCGGCACGTTCGCGACCGTGCCCTCGATGATCTTGAGCAGCCCCTGCTGGACGCCCTCGCCCGACACATCGCGCGTGATGGAGGGGTTCGCGCCGCTCTTGCGCGCGATCTTGTCGATCTCGTCCACATAGATGATGCCGACCGAGGCGCGCTCCACGTTCCATTCGGCGGCGTGGAGCAGTTGCACCAGGATGTTCTCGACATCCTCGCCGACATAGCCCGCCTCGGTCAGCCCGGTCGCATCCGCGATGGTGAAGGGCACGTCGAGGATGCGGGCCAGCGTGCGCGCGAGCAGCGTCTTGCCGCAGCCGGTCGGCCCGATGAGCAGGATGTTGCTCTTCTCCAGCTCGACGTCGTCGCCGACAACCCTGCCGTCGGCCTCCTCGTCCGCGTCCTGTTCCTCGCCCGCGGGGCGCTCGCCGCTCACGATGCGTTTGTAGTGGTTGTACACCGCGACCGAGAGGACCTTCTTGGCCCGTGCCTGCCCGACGACATACTCGTCGAGCTGCGCCATGATCTCTTTCGGCGTCAGCCTGCGCCAGGGCGGGGCCGCCGCGATGCCGTTGACGGCCGGCGCGATGCTGTCCTCGGCGAGGACTTCCTGGCACAGCCCGACGCACTCATCGCAGATGAAGACGCCGTCCGGCCCGGCAATCAGCCGGCGGACCTGGCTCTGATCCCGGTGGCAGAAGGAGCACCGCTCCACATCGACCTTCACGTTATTTGCCGTCGGCCTTCGTCTTGAGCTCGAGCGGGTGCAGCACCTCGTCGAGCAGGCCGTATTCCTTCGCCTGCTCCGCGGTGAGGTAGCGATCCCGATCCGTGTCTTCCGCGATCTTCTGGACCGTCTGGCCCGTGTGCCGCGCCAGGATCTGGTTCAGCTCTTCCTTGAGGCGCAGGATCTCGCGCGCCTGGATCTCGATCTCGGTGGCCTGGCCCTGCGCGCCGCCGAGCGGCTGGTGCATGTGGATGGTGGCGTGGGGCAGCGCGTAGCGCTTGCCCTTAGCGCCCGCGGTCAGCAGCACGGTGCCGAAGCTGGCGGTCACGCCGACCGCGATGGTGCTGACCTGCGCGCGGATGAGCTGCATGGTGTCATAGATCGCCATGCCCGCGTAGACCTGGCCGCCGGGCGAGTTGATGTAAAGCTGGATGTCCTTTTCGGGGTCCTCCCGATCCAGGAACAGCAACTGGGCCACGATGACGTTCGCCACCTGGTCGTTGATGGGCGTGCCCAGGAAGATGATGCGCTCTTTGAGCAGCAGCGAGTAGATGTCGTAGGCGCGCTCGCCGCGGTTGCTCGTCTCGATGACCATCGGAATCAATGACTCAGGGGTCATAATCCGGTTGTAATCCATGTTGTGTGCTCCATTCCATACAGACGCCCGGTGAGGCCGGGCGAACCAACGATGTCGTTCTATTTCATCACACCTTCGACGCTGAGTCAGTGATTGTGCATACGGGGCCGCCTCCCCTCTGCGCATGCTGCTCAAGAGGGAGGCGGCCCCGGTGTCTGCCAGGGGGTGAGGCCGGCGCGGCCTATTCCTGTTCGCCCTCCGCCGACTCCGCCGCGGGCGGCTCGTTCGCGGCCGCAGCTTCCGCCGGCGCTTCGCCGGCAGCTTCCGCGGCCGGTTCCGCCGACTCCGCCGCGGGCGGCTCGTCCGCGGCCACAGCTTCCGCGGCCGGTTCTGCCGACGCAGGCTCCGCGGGGGCCGCGGGCAGCTCCTGGCCGGTCACGATGGCGCGCAGCAGTTCCAGCGTCTTGCGGGTGAGTATGTCGTTGCTCAGCACCGCACGGCCCGCCTCGGAGCTGAACATGTCGCGAATTTCGGTGGACTGTTCCTCGTTCTCCACGCCGGACGCGTCGATGGCGCGCTCCAGCTCGGCGGCAACCTCCTCGTCGCTGACCACGATATTCTCGCGGCGCGAGAGCTCGGCCAGCGCCAGATCGCCCTTCAAGCGGGTCTCCGCAACCGGGCGCAGCTCCGCACGGTAAGCGTCCAGGGTCTTGCCCTGGAGCCGCAGCGAGTCCTGCAGGGTATAGCCGATATCCGCGAGCCGGTGTTCCATGCTGTGGATCAAATTGTGGACGACCTCATCGACCGCGGCGGGCGGGTAGCTGATGGTCGCGTTGGCCACGAGCGCCTCCACCGCGCTGTTGGTCAGGGTGTTGCGCGCCTCGGCGTCGCGCGCCTTCTGCAGCTCGGCCAGCTTCTTGGCCCGGTAATCCGCGACGCTCTCGTATTCGCCCAGGGTCTTGACGAACTCGTCGGTCACCTCGGGCAGCGCGCGCGACTTGACGGCCTTGACCTTCACGTCGAAGCTGGCGACCTGCCCCTTGTAGCGCGACTGGGAGTCCTCCGGATAGGTTATCTCGAAGGTCTTCGCATCGCCCGCGCTCAGCCCGACGAACGCCTCGTCGAAGCCGGGCAGCCAGCCGCCGCCCTCGCGCAGTTGCAGCTCCCAATCCTCGTTTTCGAGGATGGTGTCTTCGCCGACCGTGCCCTTGATGTCCACCAGGACGCTGTCGCCGATCTCGGCGGGCCGCTCGACCACGTCGAACTTGACCTGCGCGTTGCGCGCCTGCTCCAGCGCGGCGTCCACCTCGGCCTCGGTCGCTTCGACCACCGGTGCATCCACGCGGAGGCTGCGATAGTCGTTCAGCTCCACGGTCGGCGGCAGCGGCACGACGAGCTTGAAGGTCACGGGGTCGAAGGTGACATCCTGCAAGGCC
The DNA here is from genome assembly GCA_002068935.1 of Chloroflexi bacterium ADurb.Bin325. Lineage (GTDB taxonomy): Bacteria > Chloroflexota > Anaerolineae > CG2-30-64-16 > CG2-30-64-16 > MWBF01. The sequence continues at coordinate 545 of MWBF01000048.1, read as the reverse complement.
GCCTGTGCGTAAGGATGAATCTGCTCCGCCTCCAGGGCCTCCGTGAAAACCTCTTCGCCCAGGTCATCCACGATCTCGCCCAGCACGCTCTCCTTGCCGAACATGCGCAGGACGGTCTGGATGGGCGCCTTGCCGGGCCGGAAGCCGGGGATGCGGGCCTTCTTGGAAACCAGGCGCGCCGCGCGTTCGAGGGCCTGCCGGGTGCGCTCCGGGCCCAATTCGATCGACAGGTCGAGCTGGTTGTCGTCGCGCAGCGACTTGGTGATAATCAATGGTTCTGCCAAAGGGTACCTCCGAGATTACATAAACCGTACCTAACCAATCCATTATACACGATGACGGCGAAACCGCGAAAATAGAGCGAGCGCGGGTGACGCGTGTTGGCCCCCATCCCGGCCTTCCCCCGTCCCGACGGGGGAAGGGGCATGTTCCCTCCCCTGCGTAGCGGGGGAGGGCCAGGGTGCGACTGATTGGCCCCCATCCCGGCCTTCCCCCGTCCCGACGGGGGAAGGGGCATGTTCCCTCCCCTGCGTAGCGGGGGAGGG
>MWBF01000047.1 GCA_002068935.1 Chloroflexi bacterium ADurb.Bin325 | reverse complement strand
GATCATGTCCTGCCACGACACGGCCAGCACGCCCGCGCCGAGCGAGTGCCAGGCATAGATGGCGAGCAGCAGGAACACGCCGGCCAGCGCCGACTGTCCCGCGATCCAGGCGGTCGGCGCGAGCAGGATGATCGGCAGGCGCTCGGTGAAGAAGCCGAGGTTGACGACCACGGCCTTCTTGCGCGGCAACTGCTCGCTGATGTTGGCGGTCAACAACTGGGGGATGTACCAGCCCGCCTGGGTGATGACCGCCAGCACGCCGAACGCCAGCGGGTCGGTCGTCAGCTTGCTCAGGAAGATCGGCAGGATGGTGGCCGCCGAGATGAACGCTGAGCCGAACCAGAAGAACGCGCCGTCGAGCAAGTTGACGGTGAAGTTCCACGTATAATTGCGCTCGACCTCGGCGGCCAGTTCGTCGGGCGTGCGATCGGGGATGGGTCGATCGATTTCCAGGAGCCAGGCCAGCACGGCCTTGAAAAGGCCGCGGCGGCGGCGCACATCGGGGAGGGTGGTGCCAGTCATGCGCGCAATTTTAGCATCGCTGGCGAAAAGAGGGTAAAATAGGGGTTCTGTCATTTCGAGTCTCGGGGTTTTAGAACCCACCCGGGGACTGCTCTGGCCGTACAAGGGGGACGAAGGCCGGCCTCTGAGTTCGGAGCCTGACGCCGCATGGTGTACCTGCACAGTTGATTAGGCCGGCCCACGACAGTTGACAGACGGCAGGCGCTGCACTATCATGGCGCAATCGCCGTGTCCGGCAGTCAGCGCCGGGCCATCACCCCACTCACGAGGATATACATGGCAAAAGCCGAGATCAACGCAGGCATCTGCGGGTTTCATACGACGGTCATCGCCCGACAGAACGAAGATGGCATCATCCATCTCGACATCACGAGCGAGTGCGAATGGGTCCGCAAGCTGGCCAGCCAACTGCAGGACGTGGATCCCATGAAAGAGGCTTTCTGGCGTCGCACCAGTACACCGAGAATATACGAACTGATGCCCAAGTGCCTTGCGCATCCCGCCTGCCCCGTCCCCAGCGGCATCGTCAAGGCCATCGAGGTCGAGGCGGGCCTGGCCCTGCCCGCGGACGCGACGATCCACGTCTCAAGGGACAACGAGTGACGCCGGGCGGGCGTCATCGGCCCGCTCCATCGCCTGCCAGCGCGGTTCACGCGCTGGCAGTTTTTTTATGCGCCCCGCGTCCGACAAGGCGCTAAAGCGCCCACTACGAACCTCCCGCACCCTTCGACTGGCCTTGCATCATCGGCGACGCTGAGCCGTCCACCCGCTCAGGAGGCGCGCGCGGCGTTCAGCGGAGGCATCCTGAGCGGAAGCCGCACGCAGTGCGGGTGCAGTCGAAGGAGCCTCCGCCTGGCGCACCCTTCGACTGGCCTTGCACCGTCGGCAGCGTTGAGCCGTCCACCCGCTCAGGATGCGCGCGCCTACATCCGCTTGTAGTAGGCGCTTGAGCGCCCCGCGTCCGACAAGGCGCTAAAGCGCCCACTACGAACCTCCCGCTCCTTCGACTGGCCTTGCACCGTCGGCGACGCTGGGCCGTCCACCCGCTCAGGATACGCGCCAGCCCGCAGGGCGGTTGGGTTCCCGCTCAGGCGCTATCCGGGTTTATGATATACTGAAGTCGACGGCGCACGACCATCCCATCGACCCTGGAGGCCAGGTCGCTCATGAGCGAAACCAACATCACGGAGATCCTCCTGTCCAGCCTGCGCGGGCAGGCCGCCCGCTTTCCGACGGAGCTGCGCGATATCGAGGTGGCGCTGAACGCGCTGGAGCTGCGCCGCGCCTTCACCCTGATGCAGCGGCTCAAGGAGCGGGGGCTTTGGGAGCCCGCGGCGGACGCCAGCGAGGCGCTCGAAGATTTCTGGTGGGAGTACGGCCAGTAGGGGACCGCGCATGAACATCCAGGAGTTTGCGGTCTCGCGGGTCGGCACGCGCTTCTGGCTCCTGCTGGGCCGGCTGCCGCCGCGCGCGGGCCATGCCTTCGGCCGCTGGGTGGCCCGGCAGCTCTATCTGCGCAAACACGCCTTCGCCTATCGCACCCTTTACGCCAATCAAGCGGTCGTGCTGGGGCCGGCCGCTGCGGCGGAGCAGGTGGACGCCGCGGTCTCGGCCGCGCTGTATCACGCGGGCATGAGCCAGTACGATATCGTCCACGCCATCGCGCGCGGGCGAGAGGCGATCATCGACAGCATCGAGCTGGGGGCGGACTTCTGGCCACACCTCCAGGCGGCCCGCGCCACCGGCCGCGGCGTCCTCCTCTGCGGCGTGCACCTGAGCGCCTTCAACCTGGGGCTTCTGGCGTTTGCGCTCTGCGGCGACACCCCCATCCAGATCCTCTCGGCGGCCCGCGGCGAAGGCGGCTTCCGGCTGATATCCGATCTACGCAACCGGGGGGCCATCGAAGAGACGCCCGTCGACGGCCCCGCGCTGCGCCAGGCGATCCAGCGGCTGCGCGCCGGCGGCATCGCGCTCATCGGGGTGGATTGGCCGGTCCCGCTGGAGGCGGCCGAGCGGATCCCCTTCTTTGGCCGGCCGGCCGGCCTCCCGACGGGCTATATGCGGATGGCGCTGAACGCAAACGCGGTGCTGCTGCCCATCGCCTGTCGCTGGACGCCGGAGCGGGGCTACTACATCATGGCCGCGCCGCACATGGAGCCGGAACGCACCGGCGACCGCGCGCACGACATCCAGCACAATGTCCGTCGGCTGCTCAACGTGGCGGAGGGGTGGATCCGCGAGACCCCCGACCAGTGGCTGATGTACTACCGGGTCTGGCCGGACGAGTAATCCGGCCCCGGATCGCGCCGAAAAAACCCTGCCCCGGCCGGGCCGGGGCAGGGCGAGAAACAGAGGGCCATCCTCCGTCAGGCTCTACGCATCCCACAGGATGCGGTCCACCTCGTCGGGCGTGCGCTGCTTCAGCCAGCCCTGGTAATCCGCCTCGATGGCGTCGGTCCACTTGGTGTCCATCTCGCTGGAGTTGTACACCCTCTCGCGCAGCCGCTGGAACCCGAACGCCTCGCGCAGCCGCATGTCCTCCGAATGCTCCACGACCTCCTGGGCCAGGTGAGGCGGGATGAAGAGCACGCCCGAATAGGTCCCCAACACGACGTCGCCGGGCATGCACGTCGCATCGCCGATCCGACAGGGCGTGTTCAGGCCGACCAGCGTCGCGTCCGCGATGGCGGTCGGGTCCACCCCCTTGCAGAAGGTCTGAAGGTTGGGAATCTTCAGGATCTGCTGCGCATCGCGGATGCCGCCGTAGATGACCTGGCCCCGCTGCGTGCGCGAGGCGATGGCGGTGGAGAGGTTGCCGCCCGAATAGGTTCCCTTGTAGACCTTGCCGTACAGATCGATGACGATGACGTCATCCTTGACGAGCGTCTGGATGACCCACGAGTTCATCTCGCCGATGCGGCCCTCCTCGGTGTGGCCCATCTGCATCAGATAGTTGTGCAGGTCGGGCCGATGCGGCACGAACACGCCCGTCACTGCCCGGCCCACGAGCGTCTGCTCCGGGTGCAGGTTGGTCCAGTTGCCCTCAAACTGGAACTGATAACCCTTGTTCCAGCAGACGCCCCAGGCCTCTTCCGTGGTCACATACTGCATCCGCCGGAGGATGTCGTCGGATACGCGGGGCCGTCCGTCGTCGAACCGCTCGCCGGTCCAGAGCGGGGTGAGCTGGATGATATCGTCGCGCGAGTTGAAGTGCATAGATGACTCCCCTTGCAAGTGTTGAAGGCTCTACAGCTTGTCCGCTGCGGCCCCCGCCCCCGTGGAACGCGGGAGGCAGCCCCTCCCCTGCATAGCGGGGGAGGGGTCGGGGTGGGGGCCTGACGGGTTCCCGCTCGAAGCCGGTCAGTCGAAGAAGCCCTGGTCGTCCGCCGAGAGGTAGGCGCTGGCGCGGTCGGGGCTCAGCTCCACGCCCAGGCCCGGCGCATCCCACACCTCGATCAGGCCGTCCTTGACGATGGGGTCGGGCAGCCCATCCACGATGTCGTACCACCACGCGGGCTTGCCCACGGGGTACTCGAACGCGATATAGTTGTCGGGCATGGTCGCGCAGACCTGGACCAGCGCGGCCAGCCCGATCAGCCCGTCGAAGATGCCGTGCGGGGCCATCAGGATGCCGTGCAGGTCGGCGTACTCCGCGATCCACTTGAGCTCCGCGATGCCGCCGACATCCGCGGGGTCCGGCCCGATGATGTTCACCGCATGGCTCTCGATCAGCTCGCGGAAGTTCTGGCGCAGGTAGATCTGCTCGCCCGTGTGGATCGGCGTGGAGGTGGCGTGCGTGACGTCACGATAGACGTCGGCCATGACGTAGGGCGTGTAGTCGCCGGTCAGCATGTCCTCCAGCCACATCACGTTCAACGGCTCCACGGCCCGGGCCAGGCGCAGCGCGTCGGTCGGCAGCCAACCGGGGCCGCAGTCGAGCGCCAGCCCAACCTCGTCGCCCAGCACCGCCTTCATCGCCTCCACGCACGCGATGATATGTTTCAGCCCGCGCTCGGTCAGCGGTCCGCGGTTGGGGTGATGAAAGCCCTCGCGCACCTCGCCGTAGATCATGTTCGGCACATTGTGGAGCGTCGCGCTGTGGAAGCCGATGCTGCTCTTGATGATGCTGAAGCGCTCCGGGCTGGCCTTCATCCTGGCGACATCGTCGGCATAGTCCTGGGGGCTGGAGCCGGTCATGGGGAAGCGGACGCCGCCGTTGTAGACGCGCACGTGGTCGCGCACCTTGCCGCCCAGCAGCTTGTACACGGGCAGGCCGGCCGCCTTGCCCGCGATATCCCACAGGGCCATCTCGATGGCGCTGACCGCGCTGCCCCACGGCTTGAAGCTGCCGATCCGGCGGATGCGCTGCATGACGCGCTCGACGTTGGTCGGGTCCTCGCCCAGGATGTAGGGCTTGTAGAATTCGACGTGCGGCTTGAGGTAGTGCTTCGGATTCTCGGCCTCGCCCCAGCCGACGATGCCCGCGTCCGTCGTGATGCGGACGACGGGGTTCTGCCCGATGATGGCGCAGCGTAGGTCGGTGATACGCAGCGGGAAGGACTTGCGGCGATAGGTCGGCTGGCCGGCTTCCGTCGGCGCGCGGCGGTCGTCGGCCAGCGGCTGGCCCGCGACGGGGCCGCTGGCGGATGGCGGGTTGGACATGGGAGGGCTCTCCTGGATGGCAGGATATTTGCGGGACGGGCTGGCGTCTGCCCGGAAACGCGCTGAGGATTCTAGCATCTTGCCGCCGCGGTGACAAGGCGGCCCCACTCCGCCGCTCTCGACGGCGCCGGAGCGCTCCGACGTTATGTCTGGGGTTTGGCCCTGGCCCCGGGCCTCGTTATAATGATGCGCCACATGAAGCGGCGATTGTCATATCGCCCGCCACGCGCGCCGACAAGGAGACAGACCGATGAAAGAACCCCAGGCAAAGGCTATCCATTACACCGATGTGCCCGCGAACGCCTTCGGCGACGAGGCGCCCGGCGTCACGATCCGCTGGGTCATCGACGAGCCGCACGACGGCGCGCCCCACTATGCGCTGCGCGTGCTCGAGATCGCGGCCGGCGGCCATACCCCGCGCCACAGCCACCCCTTCGAGCACGAGAACTACGTCATCGAGGGCCAGGGTCGCGTCCTGCTGGGCGATGTCTGGCACGAGGTCGGGCCGGGCAGCGTCGTCTTCGTCCCGCCGGATCTGGAACACACTTATGTCAATACTGGCGACGGCCCCTTCAGGTTCCTCTGCGGCATCCCGACCTCCCGGCATATGCCGGCGCAGGACTGAGCGCGCCACAGCATCATCGAGGAGAAGCATATGAGCTCCGTGCAAGTGCCGGAATGGGTCAAGGACGCGGTCTTCTATCAGATCTTCCCCGATCGCTTTGCCATGTCGGAGCGCGTGCCCAAGCCCTCCGGCCTCGAACCGTGGGACTCGCCGCCCACCGGCCACGGCTACAAGGGGGGCGACCTGCTCGGCGTGGTCGAGCATCTCGACCATCTGGTCGCTCTGGGGGTGAACGCCATCTACTTCAACCCGGTCTTCCAGTCGGCATCTAACCACCGCTATCACACACACGACTACCGCCAGGTGGACCCGATGCTGGGCGGCGACCAGGCGTTGCGCGAGCTGCTCGACGCGGCGCACGCGCGCAACATCCGCGTCATCCTCGACGGCGTCTTCAACCACGCCAGCCGGGGCTTCTTCCAGTTCCACGACATCCTGGAGAACGGCGTCGACTCGGCCTATCTGGACTGGTTCACGGTGGAGCAGTGGCCGCTGCAACCGTACAGCGGCCGCAACCCCGGCTATCGCTGCTGGTGGGGCAACCCGGCGCTGCCCAAGTTCAACACGGACACGCCGGCCGTGCGCGAGTTCATCTTCGAGATCGCGCGCGGCTGGATCGAGTTCGGCATCGACGGCTGGCGGCTGGACGTGCCGGAGGAGATCAACGACGACGCGTTCTGGCGGGAGTTCCGGCAGGTCGTGCGCCAGGCCAACCCCGAAGCCTACATCGTGGGCGAGATCTGGCACGACGCGGAACGCTGGCTCCAGGGCGACCAGTTCGACGCGGTGATGAACTACGGCGTCAGCCGGGCCGCGGCCGGGTTCTTCGCCCGCGACACCTTCGACCGGCATTACCGGCCGGGCGGGTTCCGGCTCATGCCGCTCGGCGCGCGCGCGTTCAGCAATGAGATCGAGCGGCTGATGCGCCTCTACCCCTGGCCGATCACGCAGGCGCAGCTCAATCTGCTCGACAGCCACGACACGGCCCGGTTCATCAACCAGGTCGGCGGCGACAAGACTGCGCTTCAGCTTGCGCTGCTGTTCCTGCTGACCCTGCCCGGCGCGCCCTGCATCTACTACGGCACGGAGGTCGGCATGGCGGGCGGCCACGACCCGGATTGCCGCCGCGCGTTTCCGTGGCAGGCGCCGGAGAGCTGGGACTACGACCTGCTGGACTGCACGAAGCGGGCCATCGCGCTGCGCCGCGAGCACGCCGCGCTGCGCCACGGCGACTTCTCCGTGCGTTACTCGCACGAGGGCGTCGTCGCGTTCGGCCGCCAGGCCGCGGACGAAGGCGCGGCCGTCGTCTTCAATGCGGGGAGCGAGCCGCGCGTCATCAGCCTGGATGTGGAAGGGTTGCTGCCCAACGGAAAGATCGAGGATCTGTGGACGGGCCAGCCGGGCCGCGTCTCGCGCGGCATGATGCGCCATCTGGAGGTTCCCCCGCGCAGCGCGCTGGTGTTCGCCGCCGCGCGCGGGTAGGGTCAAGGGACGTTCGCCCCCATCCCCCGGCCCCTTCCCCCGTCAGGACGGGGGAAGGGGCGATGCTCCCTCCTCTGCGCAGCGGGGGCCTGGGGTGGGGGGCCTATGCATTGTGCTAAATATTCATTTTGTGCTATACTCAAAATGTTGCAGATTGCCAACAGGAGCAGATTGCCATGAACCCTAGGCCGAACAGTGACTTGAATTTCAAATTAGAACGACTCCCAAAGCCTTTGCAGGAACGATTTCGTTTATTATATGAGCCAAATCAATCGAAGGCACCGGAGGGGCGATTAGAGATCGATGCTATTCATCAAGGTGACGCAACCGAGCTCCTGCCGCGCATAGAACCTAATAGCGTGGCGTTGAGTGTATGGTCGCCCCCATATTTCGTGGGCAAGGACTATGAAGCGCATCTATCATTTGATGACTGGCGCGCTCTCTTGGAGAAAGTGATCGCTCTTCACTATCCCATTCTGGAACCCGGCGGCTTCCTAGTAATTAACATAGCTGATATTTTGGTCTTTAGAGATTCAGAAATGCCGCGCATCCAGGCCGAAGCGGTGAATCGAAAGAAGAATCCTGTCACCCTTGAAGATGTCACAAGGGCCATGCAGGAACATCCCGAATATAATCGATATCAACTGGCAAAGCTCTTGGGTTGTAGCGAACAGACGATTGATCGGCGTCTGCATGGCAATAACATTCGGGGAGGAAAGCACGAGGCCCAAACCAGAGTCAAGATCGTGGGTGGTCTGATAGAAGAATGGGCATTGGCTGCCGGACTATATCCCTATGACCGACGAATATGGGTCAAAGATGCCGCGTGGGAAAACTCTCGTTGGGCCAGCCTGTCGTATCGGGCGGTGGATGAGTTTGAGTATCTTTACTTCTTCTGGAAACCGGGTATTACAAAGTATGATAGGAATAGACTGACGCCGGTCGAGTGGCGCGATTGGGGTTCTCGCGGCGTATGGGAGTTTCCCTCTGTGCGTGCTAACAATGACCATGAAGCCAAGTTTCCACTTGAACTTCCCTCACGCGTAATTCGGTTGCTCACAGACGCAAACGATTTGGTGTTGGATTGTTTTATGGGCAGTGGAACAACGGCAGTTGCAGCTCTGCAATTGGGTCGTCATTACATCGGAATTGAACTAGCGGGGGAGTACGTAGAACTCGCGCGCCATAGAATCAAGAAGGAAGCCCTTATACATGCTGCTCGACCCCCAGAATCTAGCTCATGATTTTGACCGGCTTGAAGAAATCGAAAAAGCGTCACTTCGCCTCGTAACCCAGGCTCTATACGAGTATCGCGACTTGGCAGCGGAGATTTTTCTTCAAGAAGGCGATTTGGTGGCAGACATCGGAGAGGATATTACGCGTGAGGCTCTGGATCGGTTAGGAACTTCGAAGATCGATCGCAGGCTTTTTGGCAAAGTGGATTACAAACGCGCGCGTTATGTGTTTCATCCTGATTATGCTGCAAAGCAAGCGCTCTTTGTGGATTCCAAAGCCGAGAAGATTGCAGGACAAGGGACTGCCACTCTTCAGATAACTCAGTTATCCATGATCGTTCGGCAAATTCGATTCCGCTCTCGAATTGAAGTGCCAGGCAGACTCCCCAAGGTGCTGATGGTTGGTGGCGAACCGTATATCACCACTACGATATTTGTAAAGTACAATTACGACATTGCGGACGGCAAATACCAACTGAGAACAATCACTATCGTTGCATTGCCCAATGGGATTTTGCAGGAAAAATACAACCCAACTGCTGATGACACTATTTGGATTGCAGGTCGTAATGCGCCATCTTTAGGCGAGGAATTCCGAGTACGGTTGAGTTTTTCACGCCTGCGGGCCAAAGCTCGTTGGCGCGTTCAGACGATCCCCGTATCGCCGGGGGTTTTTCAATGGGCGGATTGATAGGGTCATGCGGCGGAAGGGCGATTTGACACCCTCCCGGCCCTATGGTAGGCTTGCCGCCGAGGAACTTCAACAGATGCGCACGTCTCTCGTCGTCCTGTCGCTTATTACGCTCCTTGGAGACAAGGAGCTACTCCCGTCTGGGTGGGTGAAGCGCAGGTAACAGGGACGATGTAGACCCGTTAGCAAGCGGGGCCTCCCATGCGGGAGGCCCCGCTTTTTGTGTCAGGCAGATGCTTGGCCGACCAGGAGGGCGCCATGAAAACACAGGAAAATTCGTCCACCCCTCAGACCGACACCGCATCGCGCGAGAATCCGGGGCCGGCCCAGCCCGGCGCGGACCGCGCGGAGGATTCGGCGCGCGCTGTGATGCAGCCCGACCGCTACGACACCGATTGGCGCTATTATCACGGCGTCTGGAGCGGGTGAGGGGGCGACGGGTCGCGCGACCGCGGCCCTTGACCCACCCTTTTGCTTCGCGCTTCGGCGGGCCTGTGCTATAATCTCCTCACCTCAACCAAGGAGATCTGCTGCTATGCGCGTGCTGCTGTTGAAAGATGTCAAGGGGCTGGGCAACGCCGGGCAAGTCAAGGATGTCGCCGGGGGGTACGCGGCCAATTATCTGTTCCCCAACGGGCTGGCGCAGCCGGTCAGCGAGGGCGCGGTCAGGCAGGCCGAGCAGGTCCGGGCCGCGGCGGCTCGCAAGCAGGAGCGCAAGGCCGGCGAGGCCCAGGCGCTGGCCGAACGGCTCGACGGCCAGGAGGTCCTCTTCCGGGCAAAGACAGGCGACGGCGACCGGCTGTATGGCTCCGTGACCGCGGCGGATGTGGCCGAGGCGCTCGGCCAGAAGATCGGCCAGACGGTGGATCGCCGCTACCTCGAACTGGAACACCCCATCAAGGCGCTGGGCGAGCATCGCGTCCAGCTCAAGCTCGGGCCGGGCCTCTTTGCGCACGTCAACGTGATCGTCGAACGGGCCGACTGAGCGTTCATCCGAAAAGCGCCGGGGCCGAGCTCTGACCCCCCGCTCGGTCGGGGGCCGGCCAGGGCGATTCTCGGATCGGCTCTCAAGCGCAGTCGCCACGAATCACGCGGGCAGGCCGCATCGACGCGCAGCCGGTGGACGGATCCGGCGTCTCGATGCGGCTATTCGCGCAATTCGTGGCGGAACAGATCTAGATTCTCGAACCCGTCCGCCGTCTGCCGATAGAGGATGACCGTGAGCGTGTCGGGCGCGGCGGCGGGCGGCAGGCGGAACGGGTAGGCGTCCATGACGATCTCGCCGGGCCGCCAGCGCGCCATGGGATACATCCCGAATACCGGCTGCGCCCGATCGACCTGGCCCAGCTCCGCCCCGGCCTGCGCCAGCCGGACCGAGATCGACCACTCGCCGTCCAGCGCTGGCCCCCTCTGCCAGGCCAGCATGATCACAGTCTCCCCGGTCGCCCGATTGACGCCCCAACGTCCCCCGACCAACCTGACTTGCCCGCCGAAATCGTGTTCCCACGCGGCCAGCCCGGCCCGCGCCGCGCTCTCGTCCCGCACCTCTTGCCCCCCGGCGCTGACGGCTGCCAGCGTCCGGCCCAGCGCGCTGTAGCGCGCGTCCGCGCTGATCTCCAGCGGCACGAGCGGCAGCGCGGCCTCGGTCGCGGCGAAGCCGACCCTGGGCAGCAGGCCGCGCGCCTGTTCGCTGGTCACGGCGCGCAGGTCGGGCCGCTGGCCCCAGATGCCGGTGACGTAGCTCAGCGCGAGCGCCTCCGGCTGCGTGCCGAAGATGGCCGCGCCCCGCGGCGGGTCGTCGGCCAGGATGGCCCAGGCCGGCGCGAGGCCCGTGTCCTCCGCGCGGTGGCTGGCGTCCGCGCGCGGGTATGACAGCAGCCCACGGTAGGCTGCCAGCGCGACGAGCGCGAGGAGGATGGCCGCGCGCCAGGGGTGGATGTTGCTGTAGCGCGGGTCGCCCCTTCGACTGCGCTCCCTGCGGTCGCTCCGCTCAGGGTGCTTCGACTGCGCGCGTTGCGGAGCATCCTGAGCGGGTGGACGGCCCGACGGCGCCGACGGCCCACCGTCAGCCGCGGGGCGCAGCGCCTCCGCCCCCGGCGCTCTATCCCACAGCCACGCCGCGCCCGCGGCGATGCCCACGGCCAACAGCGCGTACGCGGGCATGATGACCTGGAACCAGTTGCCCAGCCGGTCGATCCAGCAGAAGACAAGATAGATGGCGAGAATGGCGTAGAGCGCGGCCGCGCGCCGCCGCGGCAGCGCGGCCAGGCCGGCCAGCCCCGCGAGCAGCCCCGGCCAGGTCATCTCGCGCCAGATGAGCGCGGGGAACTCCGCGGTCAGGAAGGGCTGTAGCGTCCAGGTCAGCTCGGCGCGGCCCTGGCTGGTGGAGAGGAAGCTGAGGAACCAGCGCCAGTTGCTCGTCCATACGCCGACCCCGCGCCATTCGGGGTGCTGGCTGCCGCGGATGTAGACGTAGGCGTAGCTGAGCAGGGGCAGGAGCGCCAGGCCGAGCGCGGCGGCGATCAGCCGCGGGCGGCGCAGCAGCCTCGGCTCGCGGCCGAGCACGAACCAGAGCAGCGGCGGCCCGGCGATGAGCACCGTGACCTGGTGCGCGAGGCCGACGCCCGCAAGAAATGCCAGCGCCAGCAGGTAGCGGTCGTCGCGAGGGGCCTCACCCCCTCTCGCTCCCCCTCTCCTGGCGTCAGCCAGGAGAGGGAGCCGGGGGGTGAGGTCGGCGCTCTTCTCCCACTTGAAGGCCAGCAGACAGGCCGCCAGCGTCCACGCGACCGACGAGGTGTACTGCTCGGTCGTGACCGCGTAATACCAGAAGAAGTAGGTCAGGCCGTAGAAGGCGGTCACGAGGAACGCGATGGGCCAGCCCCGCGGCCCGGCCAGGCATTCGAGGATCAGCGCATAGAGCAGCGCGAGGCTGACCAGCGCCCAGAAGGTCGAGTAGCTGGAGAGGATCCGGATCGGGTTGTAGCCCGCGGGGAGCAGGCCGCGGCCCGCGCGGAACCAGAGCCAGCCGCCCATGGTGTAGAGCGGGTAGCCGGGCGCGTTGCTCGGCCGGCCCTGCACCTGCGCGTACTGGTGGGTGATGAGGTCGCCGCCCATGAGTTCTTCGGGCCGCAGCCCATCGTCGAGCGTCAGCAGGTAGAGCACGGCGAACAGGGCCACGAGCACGATGCCCGCGGCCCGCGCGCGGCTGCGCTCGCCGCCGGGTGTAGGGTGCAAGAGGAAGGCCATTTTGGGGACTATAGCGCAGCCGCGGTAGGCTGTCAAAGGCGCGGCGCACGGAGCGCCCGGAGCTCGGCCGCGGTGAGCCTGCGCCACTCGCCGGGCGCAAGCCCCGCCAGCGTCAGCGGGCCGAACGCGATGCGCACGATGCGCAGCGCGGGATGGCCGGCCGCGGCGGTCATGTGGCGGAGCTGGCGTTTCCTGCCCTCGGTCAGCACGATGCGCAGCCAGGCCGCGGGCGCGTCGCGGGCTGTCTGCACGGCCACAGCGCGCGGGGGCAGCTCCGGCTCGGCGGACAGCAGCTCGATGGACGCCGCGGCCAGCCGCGCGCCGCGGAACATCACGCCTGCGCGCAGCACGGCCAGCGCCGCGGGGTCGGGCGCGCGCTCGACCTGGACGAGATAGGTCTTGGGCAGCTTGTAGGCCGGGTGCGTCAGCCGGTGCGCCAGCGCGCCGTCGTCGGTCAGCAGGAGCAGCCCCTCGCTGTCGATATCCAGCCGGCCCGCGGGCTGCACGCCGGGCACGGGCACGTAGTCGCGGAAGGTCGGCCGCGCGGGGGGCGCGGTCGGGTCTGCGTCGGCCAGGACGCCGTAGGGCTTCCAGAAGATGATGTACGCGGGATCGGGCATGCAGCCATTATAGCACGCGCTGGATTTTGGACAGGATTCACAGGATTGACAGGATTTTGGATCACGCGCGAGCGGAGCGTCCGTAGATGGTCGCATGCTGGATTTTGGACAGGATTCACAGGATTGACAGGATTTTGGTTCTTTCGGCTTCCGGCGGGCGAAGGCCGGCAACCGGCGTCCCCTCCCCTGCGCAGCGGGGGAGGGGCAAGGAGAGGGGGCCGGGTCGCATGCTGGATTTTGGACAGGATTCACAGGATTGACAGGATTTTGAATTTTGGGTCTTGACAAGAACGAATGTTCTATTGTATACTGAAGGTGACGATTGAGTCACTCGGATATCACGGCGGCCCGTTTGCACGGGCCTGCGGGCGGGGCGGTTGGCCCCGACAGGAGACGCCATGCGCACCAGCGAGCCGAGAGGGTGGGTCAAGGGGCAGTCGGGGCGCCCGAAGGGCCGGCGCATCCGCGCCAGGGGCTGGGCCGACCTGCTCCGGCGCATCGGTCGCGAGCAGGTCACCTTCGACGATGACGGAGAGATCACAGCCCTGAGCCGCGAGGAGCGGCTGGCGCGCACCCTCTGGACGCGCGCGCTCGACGGTGACCTCAAGGCCGCGCAGATGCTCCTGGCCGCCGCGCGCGAGCAGCCCGGCCGCTGCACCGCCACGGTCAGCCTCACGCTGGAGGATCTCGCCGGCCCGCAGGCGCATCTCACGCCCGAAAGCACGACCGATGCCGACGCAGAATAGGGCCGCGAACCGCGCCGCGGGGAGGACGGCGAACCGCCTGCAAGCCGAGTACCGGGCGTGCGCCGACTCGTTCCCCTACTGGCTGGATCGCTACGGCACACTCTACGACGCGACCGCGCGCGGCTGGACGCGCTTCCGCCTCTGGCCGAGCCAGGCCGAGGCCGCGGCCACGCTGGAGCGCGAGCGGCTGGTCGTCATCCTCAAGGCGCGGCAGCTCGGCATGACCTGGCTGGTGGTGGGCCGGGCGCTCTGGCTGATGCTCTTTCGCCCCGCGGCCACCGCGCTGCTCTTCTCGCAGCGCGACGACGAGGCCGTCCATCTGCTGGGCTTCCGGCTGGCGGGCATGTACGACCGGCTGCCCGCGTGGCAGCACGTCCGCTCGGTCGATGTGCGCAACGCGCACGAGCTTCGGCTCTCCAACGGGTCCGCGGCGCTGGCGTTCCCGACGACCGGCGGCCGCAGCTACACCGCCACGCTTGCCATCGTGGACGAGGCCGACCATGTCGGCGGCGGGGCCGGCGGCGACAGCCTGGATGCGCTGCTCGATGCGGTCAAGCCAACTATTGACGGCGGCGGCTCGCTCGTGCTGCTCTCGACCGTGGACAAGGATCGGCCGCAGTCGGCGTTCAAGCGCATCTACCGGGCCGCGCGGCAGGGGCCCGATTCGGGCTGGCGCGCCATCTTCCTGCCGTGGTCGGCGCGGCCGGAGCGCGACGCTGCGTGGTATGCCGCGCAGCAGCGCGACATCCTGGCGCGCACGGGCGTGCTCGACTCGCTCTATCAGGAGTACCCGGCCAGCGATGTGGAGGCGCTCGCCGGCCGGACGCGCGATCGGCGCTTCGCCGCGGAGTGGCTGGCGCGGGCGGACGATACCGGAAGCCGGAAGCTGGAAGCTAGAGGCTGGAAGCTAGAAACCGAAAGCTGGAAGCTGGAAGCCGGCGCTGGCGTCGGCGATCCCGCCAAGTTGCTGCCGGAGCACAACCGACCTCCAGCTTCTGGCTTCCAGCTTCCAGTATCTGGCCTGGCCGTCTGGGAGGAGCCACAGGAGGGGAGATGGTATGTGATCGGTGCGGACCCGGCGGAGGGCAACCCGCGCTCGGACGAGAGCGCCGCGTGCGTGATCGACGCGGCGACGGGCGACCAGGTCGCGGTGCTCGCCGGCCAGTTCGAGCCCGCGGTCTTTGCCGCCTATCTCGCGGCCCTCCGGGCCTGGTACGCCGCGGGGCTGCTGGTGGAGCGCAACAACCACGGCCATGCGGTCCTGCTCTGGCTGGCCGAGCACGGCGAGGGCGATGTGCTGCGCGGCCGCGATGGCCGGCCCGGCTGGCTGTCGAGCGGGCAGGGCAAGCCGCTGGCGTATGACGCGGCCGCCGAGATGCTGCGCGATGGCCGCCCCCGCGTGCGCGACCCCGAGACGCTGCGCCAGCTCATGGAGGTGCGCGGAACGTCGCTGGCCGCGGGCAGCGGCGACCACGATGACCGGGCGACCGCGTGGGTGCTGGCGCAGGCCGCCGCGCGCTACTGCGCGCCCACGGAGGCCGTCGCCAGCGTCATCCTCTCGCCGGAGCGCGTCGTGGACGAACGGGAGACCGCGGGATGGTGAACATGGATCGGAAAGGAGGTCGAGCGATGCAACAGAACCGCACGGTCGGGCGGCTGCGATCCCTGCGCTGGCTGACCGGCTGGCTGGCGGGG
>MWBF01000046.1 GCA_002068935.1 Chloroflexi bacterium ADurb.Bin325 | reverse complement strand
CTGTGTTGCACGTACCGGGGGTGCGGGTCATGCAACCCTCAAGTTCAAGCCAATCCTCGTCGGGCATATTGCCGGCGCGACGTTCGTTCCAGAACTTCATCGTGTGCGTGCCGGTGCCGACCTTTTGCCCTTTGAACGACGCATTCGACGACGCGCCTGCTGGAATAAATATCGCGGGGATGTTCGCGGAAAACGCGCCCATCAACAGCGCGGGCGGAGTCTTGTCACAGCCGCCCATCAGCACAACACCGTCAATCGGGTGCGACCGAATCAGCTCCTCGGTCTCCATCGCCAGAAAGTTGCGGTAGAGCATCGTTGTCGGCTTTACCCACACTTCGCCAAGACTGAGCGCTGGCAACTCAATCGGCCAGCCGCCAGGTGCTGCCCTGGGGGCTGTCCTCGACGATGACGCCGAGGGCCTTCAGCTCGTCGCGAATCTTGTCCGACAGCGCCCACTGCTTCGCCTTGCGCAGATCCTGGCGCACGACGAGCAGCAGCTCCACGAACGGCGCGATGGACTGCTCGCCCGCCTCCGGCCCGGCCAGGCGCAGGCCCAGCACGTCGGTCAGGGTGCGGAAGACGCCCTGGGCGTCGGCGAACGGCTCGCCGCCGATCCCCGCGTCGCGCGCCGCGTTGATCGCGCGCACGAGGTCGAAGATGGCCGCCAGGCCGCCGGCCGTGTTGAAGTCGTTGTCCATCGCGGCCTCGAACGCGGCGCGCGCCGCGCGCACGTGGTCGGCCAGCTGCTCCGCCGCGGGGCCGGCGGTCCCGTCGCCGGTCGCGGGGCGCAGCGCGCTGCGCAGCCGCTCCAGCGCGCGTTCGCCGTCGGCCAGCACGTCGCTGTTGAACATCAGCGGCTTGCGATAGCCGCTGCCCGCGATCACCACCCGCAGCACGTCCGCATCGTGCTCGGCCAGGAACTCGTCGATCGTGACGAGGTTGCCGAGGCTCTTCGACATCTTCTCGCCCTTGAGCTGCAACATCCCGTTGTGCATCCAGTAGCGGGCGAACGGCTTGCCCGTGAACGACTCGGTCTGCGCGATCTCGTTCTCGTGGTGCGGGAAGATGAGGTCGTTGCCGCCGCCGTGGATGTCGATCTGCTCGCCCAGATAGCGCATGTTCATGGCCGAGCACTCGATGTGCCAGCCCGGCCGGCCCTTGCCCCACGGGCTGTCCCAGCTCGGCTCGCCGGGCTTGGCGGCCTTCCAGAGGGCAAAGTCGCCCTCGTCCAGCTTTTCCTCGCTGCTCGTCACGCGCGTGCCGGAGACGGCCTCCTCGAGCTTGCGCCGCGAGAGCTTGCCGTAATCCGCATCCGTGTGGACGCGGAAATAGACATCGCCGCTCGGCGTGGCGTAGGCATGGCCGCGCTCGATCAGCCCCTCGATCATGGCGATGATCTCGTCGATGGTCTGCGAGACGCGCGGCAGCGCCGTCGGCCGGCGCACGTTCAGCCTGTCCAGCTGATCCTGATAGCGCTCGACATAGCGGTTCGCCAGCGCGGCCGGGTCCTCGCCGAGCTTGTGGGCCCGCGCGATGATCTTGTCGTCCACGTCGGTGAAGTTCATGACGTGGCGCACCTGGTAGCCCCTGTACTCCAGATAGCGGCGCACGAAATCGAACACGATCGAAGACATCGCGTGGCCGACATGGGCCTCGTCGTAGACCGTCGGGCCGCAGACGTACATGCGCACCTGGCCGGGCTCGAGGGTTTCGAAAGGCTCCGTCTCACGGGTCAGAGTATTATAAACGACGATCGTCATGCCATCCTGCTCCGGGTAATCAACGATGTAGCGGGCCGCGGCGGTCGCCGCCGCGGCCGGGCCTCAATGGGCGGGCGATGCAAAGATCATGCGGCCAGCGTTGGTCTGGAGCACCTTCGTCACCGAGACCTCGATGTCGCTGTCCATGTAGCGGCGGCCGTTCTCGATCACCACCATCGTGCCGTCATCCAGGTATGCGATGCCCTGGCCGACCTCCTTGCCCTCCTGGATGACGCGCACGGTCATGTTCTCGCCCGGCAGCACGACCGATTTGACCGCGTTGCTGAGCTCGTTGATGTTGAGCACCTGCACGCCCTGCAGCCCGGCGACGCGGTTCAGGTTATAGTCGTTCGTCACGATCGGGCAGTTGAGCTGCCGCGCCAGTTGCACCAGCTTGGCGTCGACCTGGCGCACGCCGTCCACGTCGAGATCCTCCACCCGCACCGGGACGGGCGAATCCTTCTGCATCCGGTTGAGCATCTCCAGCCCGCGGCGGCCGCGGTTGCGGCGCAGCGAGTCGGGCGAGTCCGCGATGTACTGTAGCTCGGCCAGCACGAAGCGCGGGATCAGCATAGAGGCGCGGATGAAGCCCGTGCGCGCCACATCCGCGATCCGGCCGTCGATGATGACGCTGGTGTCGAGCAGCAACACATCTTCCGCGGCCGGCTGGCCGCGCTCCTCGGCCTCCGCCGCGTCGGCGCGGCGCCGCGTAAAGAAGGCAAAGAAGTCGCGCTGGTGCAGGGTCATCGTCGTGATGCCCAGATAGCCGAAGAAGAGCGCCACCAGCGTCGGCAGGATGCTGCTGAACGGAAAGGGCAGATAGGATAGCGGGATCGCGGCCAGGGCCGCCACGATCAGCCCCAGCCCCAGCCCCACGAAGCCGGCCAGGATCTGGACGGCGGAAAGCTCGCGAATCGTGCGGCTCAGCCAGGCCGCGGGCCGCGTCGTCAGCCAGGGCGCGATGATAGCGCCCAGGATGCCACCGCCGGCGGTCAAGGGTAGGATATAACGCAATGAAGTTGTGTTCAGGTCGGTCGTGCCCGCCCATACAGTGCCCGCTACCCAGCCCACGATGCCGAAGAGAATAAGTCCTAGAATACGAAAAATAACCTCGGCAGCCATAGGGTGCTTACCTTTCTGTTACCACAAGTAACGAGGGCCCGCGCGGGGCCGTCCCAGATGGGCCTCCTTTCATATATATAGACGTATGATACACCCTTACAGGTTTCAGCGCAATTAGCTTTTTTCGACTTTCGACCCCGCGGCCCGCCGCTGGCGCGCGGCCTCGAATAGGATGACCGTGGCCGCCATCGCCGCGTTCAGCGAATCGACCGGCCCGGCCATCGGAATGGCGACCCGGCCCGTCGCCAGACGGCCGGCCTCCGCGCTCAGTCCCGCGGTCTCGCCGCCGACGACCAGCGCGGCCGGCGCGGTCCAATCGACGCGGTCATAGGCGACCGCGGCTTGCGCCTCGGCCAGCCAGACAGGTCGGCCGGCGATGTGGCGGGCCAGCGTCGGCCAGTCGCCCGCGATGATGGGCAGCCGGAAGTGCGCGCCCATCCCCGCGCGCACGACCTTGGGGCTCCAGGGGTCGGTGCAGCCGGGGGCCAGCAGCACCAGATCTACGCCCGCGGCCTCGGCGCTGCGCAGGATCGTGCCCAGGTTGCCGGGGTCGCGCAGCCGGTCGAGCACCAGCGCCAGCCGCGGCGCGGGGGGCGCAGCATGCTGCGGCAGCGGCAGCACGGCCACGACGCCCTGCGAGGTCACGGTGTCGGTGAGCGCGGCAAAGGCCGCCGGGCCGAGCTCCACGACCGCCGCGCCCGCCCGCTCGACGGCCGCGATGAGCTGGCTGGCGCGGGGCTGGGCCAGCGCCTGGGCCGTATAAAAAAGGAGAGCGGGGGTCAGCCCCGCTCTCACTGCATCTTCGATCAGGCGTACGCCCTCGGCCAGGCAGCGCCCCTGTTGCTCCCGGCCCTTGCGCTCCAGCAAAGCCCGCGCCAGCTTGACCTTCGGGTTATCCGGGCTGGTGATCATGCCGGGCTCCGAATCTGGCGGCGCGCGTCGCCGCTTACAGCGCCGCCTTGGCAACCTCGACGACGCGCGCAAACGCCTGCGGGTCCCGGACGGCCAGGTCGGCCAGGATCTTGCGATCCAGCTCGATGTCGGCCAGGCGCAGGGCGTGGGTCAGCCGGCTGTAGGTGATGCCGTTGAGCCGGGCGGCCGCGTTGATGCGGGCGATCCACAGGCGGCGCAGGTCGCGCTTGCGGTTGCGCCGGTCGCGCGTTGCATAGAACATGGACTTCAGCATGGCCTCGTTGGCCCGCCGCCACAGCAGGCGGCGCGACATGCGTTGGCCCTTGGTGAACTTCAGAACTTTGTTGTGACGGCGGCGGAGGACCACTCCACCTTTTGCACGTGGCATGAATACTCTCCTCTAGAATGGCGGCCGGGATGCCGGCACTTCTGTGGTAGCCATCGGCGGGCGCGCGGGCGGCCCGCCATCAGGACGGTTCGAACGCGCTCAGTCGATGTAGGGCGCGAGCTGCTGCACGCGCTTGTCGGCGGATGCGGCCTCCACGACCTTGGTCGAGCGGTATGCGATCAGGGTGCGCTTCGCCTTGTTGCGGCGCAGGTGGCCCCGGCCCTGGTGGCGCGCCACCAGCTTGCCGGCGCTCGTGCGCCGAAACCGCTTCGCCGTAGATTTGTGGGTCTTGATCTTTGGCACGGTAATTCCTCCAGACAGAATAAAACGTAAAACGCGGCCACGCCGGGGCGCGACGCGTCTTACGTTCTGTAACCCGATGATGCGGCTGAAAGCCCTTCCGAAACTGCCCCCTGGCTCGGTCGGAGACCGGCCAGAGCAGGTCAGAAAACGCTGGGGCCGGTCTCTGGCCGTGCCCCGTAGCCCCCGC
Organism: Chloroflexi bacterium ADurb.Bin325; assembly: GCA_002068935.1. Lineage (GTDB taxonomy): Bacteria > Chloroflexota > Anaerolineae > CG2-30-64-16 > CG2-30-64-16 > MWBF01. The sequence continues at coordinate 10,920 of MWBF01000046.1, read as the reverse complement.
CCTCAGCTCGCGGCAGGGTCTTCAGCCTGCTTCTTGGCGGCCGCGGGATTCGGGCTGAGCAGCATGAAGAGGTTCCTGCCTTCCATCAGGGGCGAGGTCTCGATGACGGCCACGTTGCCCACCTTGGCGGCAAACTCATCCAACTGCTCGCGCGCGATCTCGGGGTGATGGATCTCCCGGCCCCGGAAGCGCACGGTCACCTTGACCTTGCTGCCTTCGTCGAGGAAGGAGAGCGCCTGGCGCACCTTGGTGTCCAGGTCGTGCTCGCCGGTGCGCGGGCGCAGGCGGATCTCCTTGATCTCGATGACCTTCTGCGCCTTGCGCGCCTCGCGCTCCTTCTTCTGCCGCTCATACTGGTACTTGCCGAAGTCGAGCAGGCGGCAGACGGGCGGCGCAGCGTTCGGCGCGACCTCGACCAGGTCGAGGCCCCGATCATAGGCCAGGCGCAGCGCATCCTGAATCGGATAGATCCCGAGCTGCGCGCCTTCCTCGTCGATGACCCGCACTTCACGCACGCGGATCTGCTGATTCACGCGGACGGCTTTGGTGGTTACGGTAGTGATACTATTTTCCCTCTTCTGCTAGGGCCGGCAATCGCCGGCCATCCGTTGCACGCAACTGGACTGGCCGCCAGGCGCGTCGAAACGACACTATAACATAACGCAGGGTGGGTGTCAAAAAGACACCCACCCCGGAGGTAATTCCGAATGCGGGCTGGAGCGCGGACGTCCTTCGATTCCGAGCCGCATCCTTCGATTGCGTGCGTCGCTGCGCGACGCCGGGCATCACCACGCGATGCCGTGTGCTCAGGGCGCTGCCAGAAGCTTCCCATAAGCGAGACGGAGCATCCTGAGCGGGTGTACGGCTCGACGTGGCTGACGACGAAAGGCCAGTCGAAGGAGCGGACGTGAGGGCCGCCCCTTCGACTGCGTGCGTCGCTGCGCGACACCCTCCGCTCAGGGTGCTTCCGACATTTTCATTCAGAGAGCGCGCGTCGCCCGTGCCTACAGCTCCTTCGCCCGCGTCGCGACCCGCTCTTGCACGAGCGCCACGAACGCGTCCACGGCCATGCCGTCCTGCCGCGAGCCGTCGCGCTTGCGCAGCGACACCGTGTTGTTCTGCGCCTCCTGCTCGCCCACCACGGCCATGTACGGCACCTTGAGCAGTTGCGCGCTGCGAATCTTGGCGTTCATGCGCTCCTGGCCGGCGTCCACCTCGACGCGCACATGGGCCGCGGAGAGCCGCTCGGCCAGCCGGTACGCATACTCGTTGTGCGCATCCGTGATCGGGATCACGCGCACCTGCTCAGGCGCGAGCCAGGCCGGGAAGTTGCCCGCATAGTGCTCGATCAGGAAGCCGATCATCCGCTCGTGCGTGCTCAGCGGCGCGCGATGGATGCAGAGCGGTGTCTCCTCCTGCCCCTCGCGGTTCGTGAAGCGCAGGTCGAAGCGCGCGGGCTGCGCAAAGTCCACCTGGTTCGTCGCCAGCGTGAACTCGCGGCCGATGGCGCTCCACACCTGCACGTCGATCTTCGGCCCGTAGAAGGCCGCCTCGTCGGCCTGCTCCACAAAGGGGATGCCGCCGTTCGTCATCGCCCGGCGCACCATGTCCTCCGTCTTGAGCCACAGCCGCTCGTTGTCGATATACTTCTTGCCCAGGCCCCGCTTGTGGTGCGTGCTGAAGCGCATCACATACTTCTCGATGTCGAAGAGCTTGAAGTAGTGCAGGTACAGGTCGATGACGGCCATGAACTCCTGCTCGAACTGATCCTCGGCGCAGTAGATGTGGGCGTCGTTCATCTGCATCGAGCGCACGCGCATCAGCCCGAACAGCTCGCCGCTCTTCTCGTACCGGTAGCACGTGCCGTACTCCGCGAGGCGCAGCGGCAGGTCGCGGTAGCTGTGCGGCCGTGCGGCAAAGATCTTGTGATGGAAGGGGCAGTTCATCGGCTTGACGTAGTAGCGCACCCCCTCCAGCTCCATCGCCGGATACATGCTCTCGGCATAGTAGGGCAGGTGGCCGCTGTGGAGGAACAGATCCTCCTTGGCGAGGTGCGGCGAGCGCACGCGCACGTAGCCGGCTCGATCCTCGACCTCCTTCGCCAGCCGCTCCAGCTCCTCGATGAGCACCCCCCCGCGCGGCAGCCAGAGCGGCAGCCCCGGCCCGACCTCCTCGTCGAAGACGAAGATCTCCAGGTCCTTGCCGAGCTTGCGATGGTCGCGCTTCTTGGCCTCCTCCAGCCTGGCCAGGTACGCCTCTAGCTGCTTCTTGTTCTGCCAGACCGTGCCGTAGATGCGCTGGAGCATCGGGTTGTGCTCGTCACCGCGCCAGTACGCGCCCGCGACATTCATCAGCTTGAACGCGTCCTGCGCCTTGCTCCCCTTCTCCCTCTGGAGGGAGAAGGGGTTGGGGGATGAGGGGGAGCTTACCATACACCCTCTCAGGAGATAAGTGCTCCCATGCTGCTGGCGATTGATGTGGGAAACACGACGATTGTCTTCGGCGTCCACGACGGCGCGACCTGGACGCACCACTGGCGCGTGCAGACCGTGCGCGAGCGCCTGCCGGACGAGTACGCGGTGATGTTCCGCACCTTCCTCAGCGAGGCTGGGCTGGCCCTGGAACAGTTGCCGCGCCTCGTCGGCCGAGACCTCGCGGCAGTTGAACGGCTTCTTGGCCGCGATGGACTGGCGCATGCGCTTCTCGATCTCGGCCAGATCCTCCGGCGCAAACGTCTTCGGCCGGCCTTGCTCATCCTTGCCCAGGTCGAAGTCGTAGTAGAACCCGGCGTCGATCGCCGGCCCGATGGCAAGCTTGGCCTGCGGGTAAAGCTGCAACACCGCCTCGGCCATGACGTGCGCCGTCGAGTGCCGCAAGCGGTGCATAAAATCGTTATCTTCGTTGTGACCGTTATATCCGGCCATGGTGGCCTCCATTTCTCCGCTCTTGCATGACGATTATCAGATGACGGTTGAACCTGGGGCGGCGCGATGCGCCGCGCCCAGGCGGATGCGCACGGCAGCGTCGCCCGCGGTTGTCGTGCCTGACACGGCGATCACCCCCCTTCATTTGCCGAAAAACAAAAAACCCCGACGCCCGATTGGGGCGAGGGGTTCCCGCGGTTCCACCCAAGTTAGCGTGCAACCTGGGATCGCCCGGCGACCATCCGACCGCACGCTGTCTCGTAAGGCCGCTAACGGGGCCAGCCGTGAACCCATACTGTCGGTTCCGGGTTCCACTCTCGGGGGGTTTTCCGTATCGCTGTGCCGGGCAGGTTCTCAGCCGCCGACCCGCAGGTCGCGCCCACCCTCTCTGAGGCCGAGGCGTCACGTACTCGTCCCGATCAACGCATTGTCTATCATGGGCGGTAGAGGGCTTGAACCTCTGACCTCAGCGATGTCAACGCTGCGCTCTAGCCAACTGAGCTAACCGCCCGTGCCAGGTTATATTATAGCAGAGCGCCGTAATTTGGCAAATCAGGGTTTGTCCAGATGCAGGACCGCGTAGAGCCGGTCGCGCGCCTCCTCCGGCACATCCGCATGGCCGTGCTCGCGATAGAGGTAGACGGTCTTGCGCAGCGTATCCACGACCGCCCGGCAGTTGCCGCAATCTGCCATGTGGCGCTCGATCTCCGCGCAGAACTGCGCCTCCAGCTCGCCGTCCACGTAGGCCGAGAGCGATCCGAGCATATCCTTGCAATGCATACCATCCCCCTCATCACCGGCCGGCGACCATGGGCGCAAAGTAACCGCTCAGCTTCTCGCGCAGCGCCAGCCGCGCCCGATGCAGCCGCACCTTCACGTTGACCTCCGTCAGGCCCAGCGTCTCGGCCGTCTCCGCGGTGGAAAGCCCTTCGATGTCCCGCAGGACAAAGACGCTGCGCAACGAGTCGGGCAGCGCGGCCAGCGCCCCTTCGAGGACCCCGCGGAACTCCTTGCCCAGCAGACGCTCGTCGGGCAACGTGCTCCAGTCCACGAACTCGCGCGGCAGCATATCGCCGTCGTCGGTGGTCGTCGGCGCGTCCAACGATTCGGTCGCCACCTGTCGCCGCCTCAGCCGCATCAGCGCCGCGTTGTACGCGATGCGATACAGCCATGTGCCGAGCTGGCTGCGCCCCTCGAAGCGATCCAGCGCCCGGAAGGCGCTGATGAAGGTCTCCTGCAAGACCTCCTCCGCCTCCTGCGGGTTGTTGACCAGGCGCAGCGCCAGGTTGTAGACCGTGCCGGAGTGCCGTTCGACGATCTCGGTGAACGCACCCTGGTGGCCGGCCCTGGCCGCGGCGATCAGCTCAGCCTCGGTGGCATACACGGCGTTCGTGCGATACTCCTATGATGAGGGATGGACGGTTGAAGTTACAGGTTCCAGGTTTGAAGGTTGTTCAAGGAACCCATTCCGGGCGGTTGAAACCGCTGCCACATTTACCAAGCCTCCCTGCGGAGACTCGCCCCCTGTTCTGGCCGGTCTCCGACCGAGCCAGGGGGTCGGAGACCGGCCAGAACAATTTTCAGACAGGTTTGGTCTGCGCAGGCAGACCTGGTAACGGTGGCCGTGACTTCAGTCGCCGGGGAACTCTTCAAACAACCTTCAAGCCCACCGCGCGCGCTCAGGCGAGGACGCGTTCCAACGCGCTCTTCAGCGTGCCGTAGCTGTTCAGGCCGACGATGCGCTCGACCTCCTGCCCGCCCTTGAAGTAGATGAGGGTGGGGATGCCCATGATGCCGTAGTTCATCAAAATCTCGGGACACTCGTCCGCATCGACCTTCGCCACCAGGGCGCGGCCCTCATACTCGCGCGCAAGCTGGGCAACGGCCGGCGCGATCGCGTGGCACGGCCCGCACCACTCCGCCCAGAAATCCACGACCGCCGGCAGCTCCGCCTGCAACACCACCGACTCGAATTCCTCGCCGGTCACATGGCGCGGCTCCACCGCGGCCTGGTCGGCTGCCTGCGTCTCCTGGGGCTTGTCCGCGCTGCGCTTGAAAATACCCATGCTCCATGCTCCTTGTCAAGAATCCATCTCGGAGGCCGACGCCCCCGCATCATCTACTTTGTCCGGTCGGCCCTCACGGGGCCGCGGTGTGCTCGCCTGTCTGGGCCGGCACACGCCTGAGCTGGCTCAGCCCCCGCCGCGGAACAGGATCACCGCGACCCAGACGAGCAGCAGGACCAAGAACAGATCCGCAAAGTTCATAGCGCTCCGTCTCCTATTCCAACTTGCGCAACGTCGCCATCAACTGATCGAGCATCAGATCCGTGTCGCGGGGCGCAGGTTCTTGTAGACAGCGCGCGGCATAGGCGCGCGCCAACACGAGGCTGGCCTGATGCACCGCGGACCGGATCGCCGTCATCTGTTGCAGGATCGCCGCGCACTCGCGCTCCTCGTCCACCATCCGCTGGACCCCGCGCACCTGCCCCTCGATCCGCCGCAGCCGATTCGTCAGATCCTGCTTGACCTCAATCGATGTGAGCTCCATCTCTCCCCCGGCGCGACTTGACAGCCCGCCCCTCGACACACTATACTGGGGTATAGTATATGCAGCGGGGCTGCGAACGTCAAATTCGGAGGGTGATATGGCACAGAGCGGCGGCAAGGGATTCGGACTGGGGCTGGCGCTGTCCTCGGAGGAGATCGTCGAGCTCAAGATGATCGTGCAAGACGAGGACGAGGCCGCCGCGCTGGATTATCTGCGGCGGCTCCGCCGCAAGGTGCTGGAACTGGAACGCCGCCACTGCGGCGATCCGGACAAGCTGCCCGGCCTGAACTGACGCCGCAGGGGCCGGGCTTCCGCCGACAGCTCGCCGTTCGCAGCGGGCGCTTCAACGCCCCGATACGTGATATGGCGCTAAAGCGCTTACTACGAACCGAAGGGCCAACCTGCTGGGGCCGGTCTCCGACCGTGCCCCTGGCTCGGCAGGCTCAACGCAGTTGAGCACGACCGGCCAGAGCAATTTTCGGATAGGTTCTTACTACGAACCGAAGAGCCGCGGTTTCGTCGGGCGTCGCGGGGCTACAGCAGCGCGGCCAGGCGCTGGCGCGACGCCTCATACATCTGCTCGTGCAGGCTGACGCCGTGCGCGTCCATCGTCACCACGACCGGGAACCCCTCGACCCGGATGACCCAGAACGCCTCCGGCACGCCCAGCTCGTCCTTCTTGAACACATCCAGCACTTCCTTGACGTAGCTGGCGATCAGCGTGGCCGCGCCGCCGATGGCGTGCAGATACACCGCGCCGTGCTGCTGGCATGCGGAGAGCGTCTTGGGGCCCATCCCGCCCTTGCCGATCACCGCGCGCAGGCCGAAGTGGGCGATGACATCCGCCTCATACGGCTCCTCGCGGATGCTGGTCGTCGGCCCGGCGGAGACAAAGCGCCAGCGGCCGTCCGTATCCCGGCTGACCACCGGCCCGCAGTGATACATCACCCCGTCCCGCCAGAGCGCGCGCAGCCGGTCGTACACGGCCTGCTCGCCCTCCGGGATGGCCGGCCCGCGGAAGAAGGTGTCCTTCATGTACTTGTGCGCGGCATCGCGCGCGGTAACAATCGTGCCGTAGAGGCGCACCTGGTCGCCGACGTGCAGCGCCCGGATCGCCTCCTCCGTGATCGGCGTGTGCAGCTCAACCGTTGCCATAGGAACGCGCCCCCTTTCCCCTCACTCGATCGTCGCCTTGCCGTCCCGGTAGATCAGCGTACGCCGCCGGTCGGCCCAGCACATATAGGAGGCCGTGACGAAATAGGACGCGGGCAGCCGTTCCAGCGTGTCGATCTTGACGGTCAACACCGTGGTCTTGCCCCCGAACCCCATCGGCCCGATGCCCAACGTGTTCGCCTCGCGCGTCAGCCGGGCCTCCAGCTCAGCCAGCTTCGGGTCGGGGTTGGTATCGTCCAGCGGCCGGTAGAACTGCTCCTTCGACTTGATATAGCTCGACGCGCGGTCGCCGCCCACCGCGACGCCGATGACCGCGGGCGCGCAGCCCATCCCCTGGGCCTGCTGGACGGCATCCAGCACCGCCCGGCGCACCCCTTCCAGGTCGCGGTTCGCATCCAGCCGGCCGTCGGGCAGGCTGTACTGCGCGCCGACGTTCTCACAGCCGCCGCCCTTGAGCATCAGATCCACCTTGAGATAGTCCTCCTCCCACTCCTCGAAGTGGAAGTAGGGAAAGTCATCGCCCAGGTTGGTGCCGGGGTTCTTGCCCGTCAGCGGATCGACCGAGTTGGGCCGCAGATACGAGCGCGCGGTCGCCTCCGCGACCGCCTCGCGAATCTGCCGCTTGAGCTCCAGCGTGGACCAGCCCGTCGGGTAGTAGACATAGAAGATGGGCGTGCCGGTGTCCTGACAGATGGGGGTGGAGCGCTCGCGCGAGAGCCGCACGTTCTCCAGGATCGAGTCCAACGTCGTCTGCGCGGCGGAGCCTTCCTCCTCTTCCGCGCGCGCCCGGCGCAGCGCGGCCTCGATATCCGCGGGCAGATCGGTCGCCGCCCGGCGAATCAGCTCGATAAAGTGTGGAACCAGGTGATCCATGACGCCTCCTGTCGGGCAGGGGCGCTCCTGACGGCCGCCCGGGCCTGCCCGCGGGCAAATATAGCATAAGTGGCCGCGCCGCGTCAAAGCCCCCGAGCTTCAATCCCATAACCCTAGAGGGCGGAGAGCGGAAGCGCCCTGAGCAAAGCGGAGGCATCCTGAGCGGAGGGCGTCACGCAGTGACGCACGCAGTCGAAGGAGCCGACGCCGGCCCGTGCAGGCGTTCTTCGACTCCGGGCGTTGCTGCGCAACGTCCGCCGCCCAGAATGCCTGCACTCTTCCGGGGCACGGTCAGAGACCGGCCCCAGCAGGTTTTCGGATAGACACTTATGAGCAAAGCTGAACAGGTATATAACAATAGCTGATTCTGCAATCTGATATAAATCATAAGCGATTTATAAGATCGATGCGATAATCCCCTGTGAAGAATAGCGCAATCGCACGCCTCTTCTATCGCCCTACCCCCCGAGGAGTTACACGCATGTCTCGCAAGCACTTCTTCGCCTTTCTGATCGTCGTGCTCATCCTGAGCACCTTCGCGATGCCCGCATTGGCAGCCCCGGCCGGCCAGGCCGCAAACCCGGTCCAGGCCGCGGCCGAAAAGTACTTCTCCGGCGGCACGAAGAACATCAAGGCCTCCGACCTGTTCGCCACCTTGAACGACGGCGACACGTCCAATGACCCGATGATCATCGACATCCGCAAGGCCGAGGACTTTGCCAACGGCCACATCCCCGGCGCCGTCAACATGAACGCAGCCACGCTGTTCACCCCGGCCGAGCTGGCGAAGCTGCCGAAGGACCAGCCGATCGTCGTCAACTGCTACACCGGCCAGACCTCCAGCCAGACGGTTGCCGGCCTGCGCATGCTCGGCTACGACGCCTACAGCCTGCTGTACGGCATCCCGAGCTGGGGCGTCAACGACAAGATCAAGTACCTCTTCCTCGCCAGCCAGAGCGGCGGCTACGCGGTCTCGAAGGAGCCGGCGCAGTTCGAGGGCGAGTATGCGGCCCCGGCCCCGCTGGCCCCGACCGTCGCGGCCGCGGCCGAGAAGTATTACTCCGGCGGCTTCAAGGCGACCAAGGCGGCGGACGTGTTCGCCAACCTCAACGACGGCGATGACTCCAACAACCCGGTCATCCTGGACATGCGCAGCCCCGAGGACTATGCCCTCGGCCACATCCCCGGCGCCATCAACGTCGGCGCGAAGGATCTCTTCAAGGCCGCGACGCTGGCGAAGCTGCCCGCCGACCGCCAGATCGTCGCCTACTGCTATTCCGGCCAGACCGCCAGCCAGGCGACCGCCGCGCTGCGGATGCTCGGCTACGACGCCTACAACATGCAGTTCGGCATGCCCGCCTGGGCCATCATCGAGGGCGTCTCCACGGGCGTCTGGGATGACAGCAAGAGCGGCAACTACACGCTCGAAGGCGCGGCCGCGCCGGCCGCTGCTGCGGCGCCGGCTGCCGCAGTGGCCGCCGCAACGCCCGCGGCCCTGCCCGTGACCGGCGCGCCGGTCGTCAGCCTGCTGGCGCTCGGCCTGCTGCTGGCCGGCGCTGGCGCGGCCCTGCGCCGCCGCTAGAAGCCCATCCGAAAACCGCCCTGGCCGGTCTCGCGCCCCCGGCGCGGCCGGGCCGGCCAGCAGCAGGTGACTCGGACAGGCTCTAAAACGACAGCCGCCCCTCGCGGGGCGCAGCGATGCTGCGCAACGGACGTCGCCACCCCCGAACGTCCGTTGCGCAAAACTCTTTCCTGGAGGAACCCATGTCCCACTCCTGGCGAGGATGGACAGCAGCGCTAACCACCCTCCTGCTGTGCGTCATCCTCCTGGCAGCCTGTGGCGGCAGCGCCACACCTGCACCGACGCCGGAGCCTCCGCCGCCCGCCGAGGCCCCGACCGCGGCCCCGCCGACCGAACCCCCGCCGACGGCCACGCTGGAACCGACCGAGGTTCCGACCGAGGCGCCGACCGAAGCGCCGACTGCGGTGGCGGTCGCTTCGACCGATGCATCCAACTGCATCGAGTGCCATACCAGCGAAGAGACCCTCCAGCAGCTGGCCGTCGAGGATGAGCCCGCGGAGGAGCTCTCCGAAGGCGAGGGGTGAGGGGGCGATGTGCCTCCGTTGGAGGCATGGCAAAAGGTTTACGTAGACGCCAAGAAGTTCGTTGAAACCGACCTCCACGCCAAGACCGCGACCTGCATCGATTGTCACGGCGGCGTGGGCGAGACCGACGACATGGCCGCCGCGCACGAGGGCGTGGTCGTCGATCCCACGAGCAACATCGAATCCGTCCAGAAGCTGTGCGGCGCGTGCCACGGCAACATCAGCAATGCGCAGGTGGTGAGCCTGCACTTCGACTCGCACGGCTACGACACGATCATCGGCCAGCGCCTGGGCGACGCGCCGGCGTCGCACGCGGCCTGGAAAGAGGCCGAGGCGAACCACTGTAGCTCCTGCCACACGACCTGCGGCCAGTGCCACATCAGCCAGCCGACGAGCGTGGGCGGCGGCCTCATCAGCGGCCACCAGTTCAAGAGCGTCCAGGCCTTCACCCGCACCTGCACGGGCTGTCACGGCTCGCGCATCAACAGCGAGTACACGGGCCTGAACGAGGGCATCCCGGCGGACGTGCACTGGACCAAGGCCGGCATGGCCTGCTTCAAGTGTCACACCGGCCCCGAGCTGCACGGCATGAACGCGGACGGCGAGCCGCTCACCAAGACCGAGCGCTACGATGGCGCGGCGTCGCCGGCCTGCACGAGCTGTCACCCGGACGCGGTCGCCGGCAAGAGCGACATCCAGCAGCACAACATCCACGGCGAGAAGCTGGCGTGCCAGGTGTGTCACAGCGTGGAGAACAAGAGCTGCTACTCCTGCCACGTCCAGCAGAACAACGAGGGCGTGCCCTTCTACAAGATCGAGCCGTCGGTCATGGACTTCAAGATCGGCCTCAATCCGAAGAAGAGCGCAGACCGCCCGTGGGACTACGTGGTCCTGCGCCACGCGCCGATCGACCCGGATAACTTCGCCTACTACGGCAAGGACATCATGGGGAACTTCGACGCGCTGCCGACCTGGAAGTACGCCACGCCGCACAACATCCAGCGCAACACGCCGCAGAACGCGACGTGCAATAGCTGTCATGGCAACGCGGACATCTTCCTGAGCGAGGCCGATCTCAGGCCCTACGAGATCGAGGCGAACCAGGGGGTCATCCCGGCGAAGCTGCCCGCGCCCATGGGGCAATAGGGGCGCTTCCGCACAGAACTTGACGGTTTCCGGTGGGGGCGGCTGTGGCCCCCATCCCTGCCCCCTCCCCTGCGCAGCGGGGGAGGGCCGGGGTGGGGGCCAAATCGCCCCCATCCCCTGGCCCCTTCCCCCGTCAGGACGGGGGAAG